>CAWVZZ010000075.1:0-9569 GCA_963934745.1 uncultured Flavobacteriales bacterium
TAATGTAAGCTCTCCTAATACTCCTGGACTCAGAGAGTTGCAAGACAAAGAACCTCTATCTGCTCTATTGAGAGCCGTCGTAGCTCTGAATAATTCCAAACAGATTCAGCGACCGGTGTTTTTGAAAATAGCACCAGACATGACAGAGTCTCAGCTCGACGATATCGTAGATATTATTATCACTGAGCAAGTTGATGGTGTCATAGCTGCTAATACGACCATTAATCGTGCTGATCTTTCTACGGAGTCATCTATAGTTGAATCCTTAGGTGCAGGAGGTATAAGTGGTGTACCGGTTCGTAGCCAATCCACGGAAGTGGTGAAATACCTACATGAAAAATCAGGAGGAGCTTTTCCCATTATAGGAGTTGGTGGAATTGATAGTGTTGAGTCAGCTCGTGAAAAACTAGACGCAGGGGCATCGTTAGTTCAGGTTTACACAGGGATGATCTTTAAAGGTCCTGGCCTAGCTAGCCAAATCATTAAGGGCTTGAAGTGAGTTTATAGAAACTCACTTAATGTTCCCGTCCTATCTAACCTAGGTCCTTTGTCTGTCTGCTTTAGAGTGCATATTTCATTAGCAGCATCGTGCTCTAAAAAAAGATGATAGCCCTTATCTGCGGCTTCGTTGAAAATCCGTTTGCGCTCATCTAGTGTTAACATGGGGCGGGTGTCATACCCCATAACGTAGGGGATGGGTATGTGACCTGCTGATGGTAGAAGGTCAGCCATAAAGACCAGTGTTTCCGACTTGTACTTAATGATGGGGCACATTTGGGCATCAGTGTGACCGTTAACCACAAATGCGTCGAAACCTAGACCTGTTAGGATTCTAGTATCGTTCTCTGGGGCGTCAATAAATTTAAGTTGGCCGCTCTCTTGAAGAGGAAGGATATTTTCGGAAAGGAAGCTAGCACGTTCTCTGGCGTTAGGCACTGTAGCCCATTTCCAGTGACGTTTATTACTCCAATATGTAGCGTTTTTAAATGCCGGTCTATAGCCATCACGAGAACTATTCCACTCAACAGCTCCGCCGACATGGTCGAAGTGAAGGTGGGTCAGGAATACATCTGTTATGTCATCTTTCGAGAATCCAGCCGCTTTTAAGTTCTTGTCGAGTGAATTATCTCCATGGGGGTGGTAGTGACCGAAAAACTTCTCGCTCTGCTTGTCGCCTAAACCGCAATCAATCAGTGTTAATCTATCACCGTCAGCTATTAATAATGACCTCATTGCCCAAGGGCATAGGTTGTTCGAGTCGGCAGGGTTAGTGCGTTCCCAAAGCATCTTTGGTACTACTCCGAACATCGCTCCTCCGTCTAATTTGAAATTACCGTTGTGAATAGTATAAAGCTCCATGATACGAAGGTAGTGAGAGGGGCGTTCGTTCATACATTTCGTATCTTTGTGTTTTGAAATCTATTACTGTAAGATCTTATGCCGCTTTCTTCCCTAAATGCTATTTCGCCAGTTGATGGCAGATACCGAAGACACACTGAACCACTCGCTCCATTGCTTTCTGAATGGGGTCTAATTCGTCACAGAGTTGAAGTTGAAGTCAGATACTTTATCGAACTAGTTGAATTGCCACTCCCTCAACTTTCCGATTTCCCTTCTGACAAGCTTGAAGGCTTACGTGGTCTTTACAATAATTTTACTGAGGAGCAAGCTTCTAAAATTAAGGAGATTGAATCTACAACTAACCACGACGTAAAGGCTGTGGAGTACTGGATCAAGGATGAGATGGAGTCTAAGGGGCTAGGTCAGTGGAGTGAGTTCATTCACTTTGGACTTACATCTCAGGATGTGAATAATACAGCAATCCCTCTTTCATTGAAAAGGGCTACTGAAGATGTTTATCTGCCAGTCCTAGACGAAGTTCTCAGCAGGTTAAACGAATTGAGTTTAGAATGGAAGTCCATGCCTATGCTAGCGAGAACGCATGGACAGGCAGCATCTCCGGTAACACTAGGTAAGGAGATTAGAGTTTTTGAAAATAGACTTAGAATTCAAAGAGATTCAATTGCGTCCTCTGTTTACGCAGCTAAATTCGGTGGAGCGACTGGTGGGTTCAATGCTCATAAAGTAGCATACCCAGAGATTGATTGGATTTCCTTTGGGAATAAGTTCGTTGAGGGTAATCTAGGGCTTCACAGAAGTAAGGTGACAACCCAAATCGAACATTACGACCACCTTGCTGCCTGGTGTGACTCTCTTAGACGAGCTCATACTGTGATGATAGATCTAGATAGAGATATTTGGACTTACGTAAGCCTAGATTATTTCAAACAAAAAATCATTGCTGGCGAAGTAGGTTCATCGGCTATGCCGCATAAGGTTAACCCAATTGACTTTGAAAATTCGGAGGGAAATTTCGGGGTTGCTAATGCAATGCTGAGTCATTTTTCCGAAAAACTTCCTACCTCCCGTCTGCAGCGCGACTTAACGGATTCAACTGTCTTGCGTAATGTGGGTGTGCCTCTAGGTCACGCAATTATCGCATTGAAATCTTTGCAGAAAGGATTGAATAAATTACTTCTTAACCCTGCTGCACTTGAGGCTGCTCTTGAAGCGAACTGGGCTGTAGTCTCTGAGGGAGTCCAAACAATACTCCGTCGCGAAGGCTACCCGAAACCATATGAAGCACTTAAAGCTTTAACTCGTACAGGAGGTGTTATTACTGCTGACACTATGCGCAACTTTATTTCTGACTTAGACGTTAGTGATGAGGTGAAAGCAGAGCTACATACACTTTCTCCTTCAAATTATCTTGGTTACTCTGAAGACCTTGCCTCTTGAATAGACTCTCAGCTTTATTTCCACTTTTAAAGCCCTACCGCTGGAATCTCTTCACGAATGCACTCCTGAATATATTGGGTGCGATACTCTCTATATTTTCGTTTTTAAGCGTAGTTCCGTTTTTAAGAATATTATTTGGTGGAGCTGTTGAGAGAATCCCCACGGATGATATACCTGGTAAAATAGGAGCGTGGTTTGATAGTTATGTTCTTAATGTAGGAGCTTCACATGCCTTAGTTATGATTTGTGTGTTCGTCGTTATTCTCGCGGTATTAAAGAATACGACCACATATCTAGCTATGTATTCCCTTGCGACGATTAGAACAGGTGTGAGTAGAGATTTAAGAAACAGTACATATTCGAGAGTCTTATCGAAAAATATGGGTTGGTTCACTGGAGCTAGAAAGGGAGATGTTCTCAGTAGGTTAACGGTGGATTTAAAAGAGGTGGAGGACAGTATCGTAGGGTCTATAGTGGTGATGTTTAAGGCTCCGCTATTAATAATCATATCGTTTGGAGCATTGCTCGTTTTGAGCTGGGAGCTTACTCTTTTCGCCATATTATTCCTCCCTATTAGTGGTGTTCTGATAAGTCGCATTGCGAAGAAACTAAAAAAATCGGCGCTAAAAGGCAAGCAGGAATTAGGTTCCCTCGTAAACATTCTCGAAGAGACATTGTCTGGGATGAGGATAATCAAGGCGTTCGGGGCTTCTTCAATATTTATGAAAAGGTTCGAGAGCAGGAACGATCAGCACTTTTATGCTATGAGGAAGATGTACAGAAGAGAGTACATGAGTTCACCAGTGAGTGAAGTCATATCCTTATCTGTTATGGCTGTGCTTCTTGGATATGGAGGGAATATCGTGCTCAGTGGGGGGTCGGGACTAACGGGAGATTGGTTCATAGGATATCTTGTGGTTTTCTCTCAAGTCATTCCTCCAGCGAGAGCTTTGAGTGATGGTTGGTTTAAAATCAGCAAAGGAGTTGCTTCATTAGAAAGGGTAGAGGAGATGTTTGATTCCCTTGATGATGTAGAGGATTTAAATTTAAGTTCCGACTCTACGCCGACAGTGAAAGAGAGTATTGAGTTTAAAGATGTATCCTTTGCGTATGGAGAAACGCAGGTTTTGGACTCGATTAATCTCTCTATTAAGAAAGGAGAAGTTGTTGCATTAGTGGGACCGTCTGGTTCTGGAAAAACCACTTTGAGTAATCTATTAATTCGATTTGACTCACCTGCATCGGGTATTATTACAATTGACGGAGAGGATCTGAATGATATTCCATTAACTAATTGGAGGCAGCAACTCGGTATAGTAACTCAAGAATCTATTCTTTTTCACGGGTCTATAGCATCTAACATAGCTTTATGTGAAGAGGTTCCGGATGAGGTGAAACTTCGCCAAGCAGCTGAAGCGGCTCAAGTCACGGAGTTTACTGATAAACTCCCCGACTGCCTTAATTCACAAGTTGGTGATGGTGGTGGCAAGCTTAGTGGAGGGCAGAGACAACGTGTTGCGCTCGCGAGAGCACTTTATCGTGACCCCGCGATTTTGGTGCTTGACGAAGCTACTTCAGCTCTGGATGCCGCTTCCGAGCACGCTGTCCAGCAGGCCCTTGATGCGGCGATGAAAGATAGAACGGTATTAGTGATTGCGCATAGACTTTCAACGGTAAGACGAGCAGATAAGATTGTTTTGATCGAAAAAGGGAAAGTAATAGAGCAGGGAAATCACGAGGCGTTAATGCAAAATAATGGTCCTTATGCTACGCTTGTTAATCTCCAATCCTTCTCATCTTAAACAGCAGTGACATTCATTAATGAAAATATCCGTCCAGTTGTTATTGCAGGGCCATGTTCTGCTGAGAGTCGAGAACAGGTCTTAGAGATAGCGCGTGCATTAAAGACTAACCCTAATGTGAAGTTTTTTCGTGCTGGATTGTGGAAGCCTAGAACTCGGCCTTATTCCTTTGAGGGAGTTGGAGAGGAAGGGTTAGAATGGTTAGTGGAGGTTCAGAAAGAAGTGGGGTTGCCCGTTATGACCGAAGTGGCAGATGCACATCATGTAGAGCTTGCTTTGAAGCACGGTTTAGATGCGGTTTGGGTCGGAGCACGAACTACTGTGAGTCCGTTTTCTGTCCAGACAATCGCAGATGCGCTTAAGGGGACTTCATTGTCGGTGATGGTAAAGAACCCTATGCACTCAGATTTGGGATTATGGATGGGAGCTATAGAGCGAATTTCTAATTCCACAACTGGAGAAGTGGCTGCTCTTCACAGAGGGTTTTCTAATCTAGGCCAGCACAAGTACAGAAATGCTCCTATGTGGGAAATCCCTATAGGTCTTAAATCAGAGATGCCACATATATCAATCTTCTGTGACCCGAGTCATATAGGAGGAGATAGACAACTAATTGCATCTATAGCCCAGAAGTCTATGGATTTGGGCATGAATGGACTTATGGTAGAAACTCATACGAACCCAGATTTAGCACTTAGTGACCCACTTCAGCAGGTTACGCCTTCTACGTTGTTTGATATTTTGGGGCGCCTAGAAATTCGGGACCTTCTAAAAACGCCATACCAGAGTCTTGCTTTAGAATCCTTGAGGATGAAGATGGATTCCATTGACGAACAGTTGATAGAATTGTTAAAGAGTAGGAACGAGCTGTCGGAAGCTATAGGCTTATATAAAAAAGATAAGGGTCTTACAGTTTTACAAATTGAACGCTGGCGCGAAATCGTAAAGACTAGGTTGAACTTATCTAATGAATTTGGATTAGATAGAGAGTTTATTAGAGCGGTATTAGAGCAAGTACATAAGGAAAGTATAAGGGTCCAAACCGATATTATGAACTCTGACTCGTCACCTTTATCTGATTAAAATATAGACTTCTCTCACAGAGTTGTAGGACAAACAAATTCTGTTGTTTCTATCTCAGTTCCTACAATAGCGTTCCAGCCTCCCACAACCTCAATGCCATTATGAATGCCGCTTGCCTTCATCATGGAGTTTGCAATTACCGAGCGATATCCACTTCCGCAGTGTAAGTAAAACGGTCCGTTTTCAGGTAGGTCACCGTAATGTTCACCAATCTGACTCAGTGGTGCGTGCTTCGCAATAGCAACATGCTCAGATTGATACTCGCTGGGTTTTCTAACATCGAACACTTTAATGTCGGAGTTAGCATCTATGAGTTTTGAAAGTTCATCTGCAGTCACTGTTTCAATATTATCTATCTCCTTTCCAGCTTCTTTCCAGCTTTCAACCCCACCATCTAAAATACCGATAATATTATCAAAACCCACTCTGGACAATCTAGTTATAGCTTCCACTTCTCTTCCCTCTTCAACTATCAGAAGAATGGGTTTATTCACATCTACAAGTAACTCACCCACCCACGGTGCGAACCCTCCATCAAGTCCTATGTAAGTGGATCGAGGCACAAAACCCGAAACAAATTGAGTCCTAGTTCTAACATCTAGAACTGTAGCTTCAGCATCGTTAGCGGCAGCTTCAAACTCTTCTGGAGTAAGCATGTTAGTTCCGTTTTCGATTACTTCATCAATTGATTTATAGCCGTGCTTGTTCATTTGAATATTAAATCCGAAATAAGTCAGGGGTTCAGCTAATCCATCAGTCACTTCATGAATGAATTCATCCCGTGTCATATCTGCCCTGAGGGCGTAATTATTCGCCCTTTCATGCCCGATACTCCCTACCGTTTCCTTGCTCATATTCTTACCACATGCAGATCCTGCGCCATGTCCAGGGTATATGATAACGTCGTCATTTAAAACCATGATTTTCTTGCGAATACTGTCGAATAATATCCCTGCAAGCTCTTCTTGAGTCATGTCAGTTGCTTTTTGGGCCAAATCAGGCCTCCCCACATCACCTAAAAAAACAGTATCTCCTGAAAATATAGAATGTTGATTACCGTGCTTATCCCTTACGAGGTAGCAAGTGCTTTCCATAGTATGACCAGGTGTGTGAATAGCTTCGATTTCAACTCTACCTATCTTAAACTTCTGACCATCCTCCGCTATCAATGATTCGTAAGATGTCTCAGCTGAAGGCCCATACACTATCTGCGCTCCCGTTTTCTCAGCGAGCGTTACGTGCCCTGACACAAAATCCGCATGAAAGTGTGTTTCAAAAATGTACTTTATCTTCACTCCATCCCTCTCAGCCATATCTATATATTGCTGAACCTCCCTTAGAGGGTCAATGATAGCAGCTTCCCCATTACACTTGATGTAGTAAGATCCTTGAGCCAAACACCCAGTGTAAATCTGTTTAATTTCCATTTCTTTTTTTTAATACAATTAATTAGATTGAGTAGCAACCTTTCTTGAGCCCCCATCTATAGAACCCGGATTGTCAAAGTCTCTTATTGCGTGGTTAATCGTTGCAAAGCATTTCTTCTTCCCTATACGAGCTATCAGTTCGGAGGAATTAATAGTATCTCTCACGGGACCTATTGCAGCAGCAAGTCTGAAATCAATTCCTTTCGCCTCAAGCTCATTAATTATATCCTCAAGTGCTTTTATTCCGGAAGCATCGATATATCCGATAACCTTAGCGCAAAGTATGATTGCTTTCACACCGTCTCTTCCTTCGAGAATTTCATTAATCGATGCATGAAGGTGTCGGTGGTTAGAAAAGTGAAGAGCTGAATCGAACCTCACAATTACCACGTCATCCCTGCGGTTTGCTTCGGGGAACCTTTTGAAGTTTCTGTAAATCCCCTCTATTTCTCCAAGCTCTGCGAAATGCGGTCTCATTTGTTTGTAGACCAAAACCAAAATAGACAACACCACCCCTGTGAGTATTCCGTATGTCATACCTACGGTTAGTGTTGTGATAAATGTCGCTAGTAATAGCAGTGCGTCAGTCTTATGTGTCTTCCACAGAGAAAACGGCAGCTTTACGTCTATAAGCCCCGCAACAGCGACCATTACTATAGCTGCTAAAACAGCCATAGGTAAATAAGTAAAAAGAGGAGTGAGAAATAGTAATGTTAATCCGATTAAGACAGCTGCGATAATTGAAGACATAGCTGTCGTAGCACCAGCCTGATCATTAACAGCTGATCTCGAGAATCCGCCAGTAGTAGGGTAGGACTGGAACATAGATCCGATAATGTTAGAGAGTCCCAAGGCGCGAAGTTCTTGGTTTGCATCAATTTTATAATCGTGCTTCTCCTCAATCGTCTTAGCAACAGAGTAAGCCTCCATGAACGCAACTAGAGCAAGTGTGATAGCAATGGGAAGTAGTTGATAGAAATCACTTTCATTGACAGTGGGCATATTAAATGAAGGAAGTCCCTGAGGGATTTCACCCACTATCGCTACCCCATATGAGTCTAGGCCCAAGCCCATGCACGCTAGAATTCCGACCACCACCACCACTAACGCGGCCGGCAGTTTCGTGATTTTCTTAAACTTTCCAGCAATTACTATCAACATTATAGCTGCCACTCCCAGCAATAATGTCGGTGCATGTATTTCTGTTATCGAGTCTGATGCAGCCGAAATAAAGTTCTGAATACGATTATGTTTTTCAATTGAAGCACCTGTTAAATTAGGGATTTGGTTCACTCCTATAATAATTGCAGCAGCAGAAGTAAACCCACTGATCACAGGCCGGGATAAGAAATTCACTAAAAACCCTGCCCTTAGTACCCCAAGTAATAGTTGGAATATTCCCATCATCATAGCAAGCACAATAGCTAGTTCGATATAATGAGTGCCTCCAGCTTCTAATGACGCAATAGACATTAGTCCAGCAGCTACAAGTAGCGAGTCCATTGCCACAGGTCCTACTGATAGTTGTCTAGATGTACCGGTTATTCCATAAATTATTTGTGGAACCAGTGATGCGTAAAGACCATAAACCATCGGTAGCCCCGCAATGAGCGCATACGCCATTCCCTGTGGCACTAGCATTATCCCGACAGTAATTCCAGCAGGTATATCCTTTGCGAAATTCCTCCTATTGTAGTCAGGAAGCCAGGATAATATAGGTAGGATTTTCTTTAACACTCGGCAAAGATACGAGGTTGGGTGTGGTGCTTGTGTAGCTAAGGTCACACAAGAGGGGATAGTACCTCTTGAACAACTTAAAGATTAGATAGTGTTTTCAGTACCGTTAATTCCTTACCATTCATTTCCATAGTACTCACGTAACATTATTTCGTGCTCTATTGTCATCTCCTCGATGTAAACTGCGCCAAAATCTAAACTTGCATGTGTATCGAACCCCCAAAATTGCAGGCCTATGTAAAGAAAGTAGCTGTAGTTTATGACAAAATCTGAATGTTGAATGTCAGTAGCTGTTTGCGAGCACGAAGCATCTTTTCCGTCAATTGGTAAATTTGCATAATAAGTGCCACCATGAAAAGGTGCTGAAAACTTAAGTGTAATATGTTCAGCATTTTCATCTTCATCTTCCCCACAGGGATGGCCCTCCCCGATACTTATTAATTTGGCTGGAATTCTAACGGAGTTTTCATGAAGCTTTAGGCTTTCTAATTCGTAACTATTAGCTATTTTCTGTCTATCTATATTCAGTAAGCTTTGTTGTAGCTCATGAACGATGGTGACAAGACTGTCTTTTAAATTTCGCTCGTTTGCTATTGCTTGTAAAACCTCACTAAGTTCAATTTCTAATGTGTTTTGATTTTCGTTAAGTCCTTGAATCGATGATGACAAATCATTATTAGTTGACTTCAGTGTTTTTATTTCAGTATCTAGTAACTCTATG
>CAWVZZ010000076.1:0-9366 GCA_963934745.1 uncultured Flavobacteriales bacterium
AATTCCCTAATGAAATTGCACGCGTGTCACACTGCATCACGTCGTACCGTAAAAAAGTCAACCAATAGGTTGACAAATTCCCTGACGAAATCAAGGGAGTCACTCTTAATGAGAGAGTAAGGTTTTTAGGTCCTGTTCGAATCGGGAGTTAGCCATGAAGTTTCTTTCGAGGTCTTCGGTGAAAGGGTAGGCTGTGTCGAGGCCGGCTGTTCTGGCTACTGGCGCGTCGAGGTCATTGAAGCAGAGTTCGTGTATTCGAGATGAGATTTCGCCTCCGATTCCGCCAGTCATAGTGTCCTCATGTAGGACTAGGGCCTTGCCGGTTTTTCGGACGCTATCCATAACGGCTTGTTCGTCCCAAGGAAGTAGGGTGCGTAGATCGAGTAAATCTATTGAAATATCGGGGTTTGCGTCTAGCACTTTCTCAGCCCAAAGAACTCCCAGGCCGTAGGTGATGATGGTGGCGTCGGAGCCTTCACGCACGGTGCGGGCTTTTCCGAATTCTATGGTATAATCTTCTTCTGGCACAAAGCCTGTGACGCTACGGTACATGAATTTATGTTCGAAGAAAAGAACGGGATTGGGGTCGTCGACCGCCATTCTCAGTAAGCCCTTGGCGTCAGCCGGAGTAGATGGGTATGCGATTTTGAGTCCGGGGATGTGGAAGAACCACGCTTCTGTACTCTGTGAGTGGAAAGGGCCAGCTCCGACTCCTCCGCCAGTGGGCATTCTCACCACGACATCGGCGGCTTGTCCCCATCTCCAGTGGATTTTAGCGAGGTTGTTTACGATTTGGTTAAACCCACAAGTAACAAAATCAGAGAACTGCATCTCCATCATGGACTTGCGCCCCTCGATGCTAAGTCCTAAAGCAGCGCCTACTATTGCCGATTCGCAAAGTGGTGTTGAACGCACTCTGTCTTTTCCAAATTTTTCGATGAATCCATCGGTTACTTTAAATACGCCACCGTAGTGACCTATGTCTTGGCCCATGCAAATCATGCTCTCATGCTTCTCCATACTCATGCCCAAACCCTCCTGAATCGCGTCTATCATTCGCAGCTCTCTACCCTCAGAAATAGCCGGAGTAGGAGGGGGTGTTCCCGGAGCGTAGCGGTCACGTAATTCGGCATCCATATCGGCCTCGATTACAGGCATATCGGTTGAGACTTTAAGTCCGTATAGGATGTCGGCTTTGTGCTTGTTTCTCACCTCTAATTCCTCCTCGTCAGTAAGTCCGCCAGTGGCCTTTAAGTGCTTAGTGAATCTGTCGATAGGGTCTATGGCTGCCCACCTGTCAATGAGGCCGTCTGGGTAGTACTTAGTGCCGGAGGCTTCTTCGTGACCTTTGATTCGGAATGTCTTGAACTCTAGCAGTATAGGCCTAGGGTTCTCTTCTAAAGATTTAACACACTTACGGACAGTGTTGTAGACGGCAAGGATGTCGTTTCCGTCGACTTGGATGGCATCTTCATCTGCAATACCGTAGCCCTTTGCTTTGTCTGTAAAGTGCTCACATCTGTACTGTTCACTCGATGGAGTTGAGAGTCCCCACGAGTTGTTTTCGATGCCTATTATTACGGGAAGTTGCCAAACCGTAGCTACGTTTACAGCTTCGTGAAAATCACCCTCACTAGCGCCTCCATCTCCAGTGAAAACAAAGGTTGCTTTTCCGTTCTTTTCAAGCTTGTGGGCTAGAGCTATTCCGTCTGCTATTCCGAGCTGCGGGCCTAGGTGAGAAATCATTCCGCATATGTGATGCTGCTTCGACCCAAAATGAAAACTCCTATCCCTTCCCTTAGTAAAACCGTGCATCTTTCCTTTGAACTGAGAAAAGAGTCTATCTAGTGTAATTCCTCTAGTTGTGAAGACACCTAGGTTTCTGTGCATGGGTAAAATCCATGTCTCGTCTGGCATTGCTGCTGCTACACCTACGGAAATGGCTTCCTGACCTATCCCACTGAACCACTTTGAAATTTTACCCTGCCTTAGCTGGCTTAGCATCTTCTCCTCAATCATTCGAGGAAGCATTAGCTTTTCGTAAAGCGAAAGAACTTCTTCTCTTGTCAAATCTTCCACATCAAATCGCAGAGGATTATGTGGAAAATCATTGTTTGAAACTTCTGTAGTTACTTCCATGGGGTCGCAAATGTAACGAGTCACACATTATATCTTCGCATTATGGAGAAAAACGATGAAGGAGTTTTTAAAGGCCAAATCCGGATAACTCCCGAAGAAGCCTCGTCTTCTGATTTATTATTAAGAGCAACGGAAGAGTGTATGGCTCTTTCAGAGGGCTCGCTTTCATGGGTGAGGGTGTTGAGGAGAAGCATAGACGCTCGTAAAAGACCTATTATTATGCAGCTCACAGTAGAAGCTGGAGGGGAAGGTATTCCCGAGCCTGTAGATCCAGAATTTTCTGATTTCTGGCAATTTCCATCAGTGCCAGAAGGAGCTCCCGAAGTTATAATTGTGGGCAGTGGACCGGCTGGCCTGTATGCGGCTTTGGAATTCATCAGATCAGGTATAAAGCCTATCATCGTGGAAAGAGGAAAGGATGTGAGGGAGCGCCGACGTGATTTGGCCTTATTAACTAAAGAACACATTGTAAACCCTAACTCCAACTATTGTTTCGGAGAGGGTGGTGCAGGGACGTACTCCGACGGGAAGCTTTACACCAGGGCGAAGAAGCGCGGCCATGTTCGTGAAGCTCTCGAATGGCTAGTAGCACACGGTGCCCACTCTGACATCCTTGTCGATGCGCATCCGCACATAGGCACGAATAAGCTTCCAGCGATAATAACGAGCATTCGTGAAACCGTAGAGCGAGCGGGCGGCCAGGTTTTGTTTAATACTAAGCTCGTTGATATTACAATAACCAGCAGAAACATATCGGCTATTACGCTTGAAGACGTAGAGTCTGGTGAGAAAAAAGAGGTCGAGTGCTCACACCTAGTGCTTGCCACAGGTCATAGTGCCAGAGATATCTTCACCATGCTGCATGATAAGGGAGTAGCACTCGAGGCGAAACCTTTTGCGATAGGGGTTCGAGTTGAGCATCCCCAAAGCTTCATTGACGATAAGCAGTACCATGGAGAGTCGCGCATGAACTTCAGGGACGAGGAGCGCCTCCCCGCCGCAGCGTACTCTCTAGTTTGTCAAGTTCAAGGAAGGGGTGTCCACAGTTTCTGTATGTGTCCTGGTGGAATCATCGCCCCTTGTGCAACCTCTCCTGGCGAGATCGTTACTAACGGCTGGTCCCCTTCGAAGAGAGATAACCCGTACGCTAATTCAGGGGTGGTGGTCACCATCGACGAAGAGGTTTGGACTGCGGCGGGATTTTCTGGGCCTCTTGGTGCCATGCAGTATCAAGCAGCAGTAGAGAGAGCGTGTTGGGGAGCAGCAGGAAGCACCCAGAAAGCCCCAGCTCAGAGGTTAGTTGACTTCGTAAAGGGTCGTCCCTCTAGATCCCTCCCAGATTGTTCCTACCACCCCGGAGTTACTCCAGTTGAGCTTCATAAGATTCTCCCATCAATGGTATCTCAATCCCTCGTACAGGGTTTTCTTGAGTTTGAGAAGAAGATGCGAGGATATCTTCATCCAGAAGCGATAGTACTGGGCCCAGAGTCTCGCACTAGCAGCCCCGTTAGAATACCTAGAGATAGAGAGTCATTAGTTCATCCAGAGGTCAGCGGATTTTATCCTTGCGGTGAAGGTGGAGGATATGCCGGTGGCATACTGTCTGCTGCAATGGACGGCAGAAAGGTGGCAACCAAGGTAACAGAGGCTATAAAAGAAAGTGTGTCGTAATCGTCGAGCGGTTTTATTGAGCTAGTCTAGCTAGCTCAACCCCTAGTTCTCCTCCCAGAGCCACGCCCATCCCTCCTAAACGAACACCCACATGGAGTCCTGGCTTGAGGGTTTTACAGATAGGATTACGGACTTCACCTATTCCCAAGTACCCCTTCCATTCGTATTCTACCTCAGCTTTCTCAGCCCCCACGATGTGAGTTCTTAAAAAGGTTATCAGTTTCTCTCTTACTTCATCGGAATCACCATCACCCCACTGTCGACCTCCTCCTATGAGCATACGCGGTCCCTCTGGTGTGTCTATCCTCCTTAGATACACATACCCTCTATCGTGATGACATGTTCCATAAAAAGCTAATCCAGGCATCACCTCCGTTACTAGTACCCGATTAACTTCCGGCCTGACATCAAGGTCAGGAAGGAGCTCTGCTGCCATAGAATTATTAGCAACGAGTACCTGCCTTGCTTGCACGACTCCACCATCAATCCTCAGTTCCCATCCATTTTCAGACTTCACGATCTCCTCCACTCTAACACCATTCAAAACATCAACCCCTGAGTTGATATTTTTACTAAGGAATTCGCGATAGAGTGCGGCAGTATCTAGCAACCCCTCGAAAGGACTGCTAATACACAATCCACACCCATCGACCCCATCACCCCCAGCCACAACCTCAAACGCCATCCCCCCGAAAACATCGACAAGCGTCTCATTCAATTGCGGCAAAAACTCTAGCACCTCTTTCCCAAGTTCCGCATTATCGACAGTAAACACCTCACGACTCCCACAATTTTCGTATCCAATAGCTTCTTCCCCAAATTCTTTCAACAACCATTTTAATCCAGAAACTCTCCGCTGAACTAAAGCCACAGTTTCCAAGCGACCTAATTTCCTCCAATCCTCTAACAGCTCAGAAGGCGACCCGAAGCACGTAAACCCTGCATTACGTGTACTTCCGCCCCCATTAAGTGCAGCAGATTCTAAGATAGTTATGCGAGCTGAGGGATTTAATTTTCGACATTCAATTGCGGCAGAAAGCCCCACAAATCCAGCTCCTATGATAACAATATCCCTCTCTTCTAGCCAACCTTTGTGTTCCCAAAAGCTGAATCCTGTATTTTTACAATCTCTAGGCACTTGTTTGTTCTTAGTTAGCGTTATTAGTCAACCATAAATGTAGACATGGAATTTGCTCAATTTGCTCAATATCTTAGAAACCTAAGCACGCTGGCTATATGCTTCGTTCTTGCTTCGGGTGGTATTCTATCCCAAAACCATGTCTTCCAAGTTTCAGGAACTATTAAAGATGATGATTCTGGACGCAAGCTACCGGGAGCGCTCGTGGTCGTTTATCAAGATGGAATCGAGCTTCAACGAGCAGAGTTAGATAAAAGTGCAAGTTATTCATTCGAGCTTCCTCTAGGTTTTATCTATGTTCTTGAATACCAAAGAGAGAATTTCACCACGAAAAAAACACAGCTAGACTTTTCCGACATCCATGATGGAGATTCGAATAATACATCTACGTTGACTTTATTCGATTTAGATATGAAACTGTTTAAGAACATTGATGGGTTCGACACTTCAATTCTAGACACGCCGATAGGCATAGGGGCGTACAACGCCGACACGAAGAAATTCTTGTTTAACATGGATCATACTGAAAGAATGATGCAGAGGATAGAGAATGAACTAAATCGATTAGATGAGATTGAGGAGAATCGTTCTAAGAACAAAAGAGCTTATGATGTAGCGATGAAGTCGGGTGAGAATGCTATGAAGAAGAAGAAATGGCAGGAAGCACTTGGCTATTTTAATGAGGCTTTGGAACTTATTCCCGATGATGAGGAGGCTACTGTAGAACGCGATAAGGCTAGAGAGAAACTCGACGCGATAGATTCAGCAAATGCAGACAAAGATGCTGAAAAAGCAGATGAGGCAGCGGCTAATAAAGCTGAAGAAGACTCTAAAGCAGAGGAAAAAGCTAGACAAGAAGAGGAGGCACGACAGAGGAGTGCAGAAACTGCTAACGATCTGTCAGCTGAGGCTCGCCAAGCTCAAGAGTTAGCTGATAGGGCAGCTCAACTTGCTGAAGAAGCTGCTACTGCGGCTAATGAGGCTGCGGTCAGAGCGGAAGAGGCTGCGGCTGCGGCGAAGAGGGCTGCGGTTTTGGCCAGCGGCGCAAATGGAACATCAGATGATGCAGACAACTTTTTTAAGGATGCTTTAAAAGCAGAGAATATTGCTCGAGCTCAGGATATTGAGGCTAAAAAGGAAGTCCAAGAGGAGATGCTTCAGGAAAGTTCAGATAAAGCTGATGTTAAGATTCAAGATGAAATCGCAAAAATTGAAGTTGTAGTTAAGAACGCTGAGGAGATGAAGGACGCAGGCATATTGCTTAGTAAGAAGAATCAACAGGATGTATATTCAAAACATGAGGAAGTTGAAACATTTACGGCTGAACATAACGCTAATGCTACTGGAGTGAGGATATTCAATTCAGAGGATATTGAAAGGAAGAAGCAGGATAATAGTGATTGGGATCATAGTTTGGATAAAACGCCAGAGTCTGAGTATGAGGGAAAAGCTGAGGAGCATCTCGAGGAGATTAAGGAGGAGAAGGCGAGTATAGATTCTAGAACCATCAGACAAGAAGGAGCTTTAGACCAACGTCGAATTGATTCTAATTCCGAGGGTTACGATGAGCGTAAAGAGGAGTTTGATAAGTACGCAGGGGAGGAGGAGAGCGACGCGGGAACACCTAGACTCTCTATTGAAGACGAAGAGCTGCCACAAGGTTATTATGAATATTCTTATGAGATACCTAATGGAACGGTGAAGGAGATTACCTTTAGAACTGATGATGAAGTCATTAGGTATAAAAAGGTTCTGATGAAAACAGGAACTTTCTATTTCCGAGATAATATGAGCATAACTGCATCTATTTTTCACAGAGAAACTACCGTAGTTCACGATTAAACAATGTCGGGTCAGGCAGTACAAAAAGCTTTAATCTTTACGCTAAGCGTGCATGCTGTAGCGCTTTTAACCTTGACTCAATTTACTGTTCGTGAAAAAGTACCTGCAGCTAATATTTATGCAGAACTAGAGTTTTTCGTGCCTATACCTACTGTCGAAGAGGGGCCACCAACATTATCTGAAAGGCTGGATGAAAAAATAGCCAACTTACGAGCTGATGCCTCTTCTGAATCGTCTTCAGAAGCACGGTCCACTGGACTCACTGCCGCTGAACGGGCTGCCATGGAAGCCGATATAGCTTCTGAGTTAGCTAATCTTGAATCTTCTGAACTTGCACGTTTAGCAGCTGATGAAAAGGAGTTTGACACGGTAGGATTGCCGAGTGAGTCTGATGATCAACATGTGGACACGATGGATGATTGGGATAAGCAGTATGATGGGCGTGTGACAGTACGTTTCGATCTCAAAGACCGCTCACCATCTCACTTAGACGTTCCTGGCTATCAGTGTCGTGGACGAGCAGACATAGAAGTCGCTATCGTTGTATCTCCTTCGGGCAAAGTTCTCTCAGCCGAAGTAATTTCAGGCGCCACCACAGGCTCGTGCTTCGCTCTTGCGGCAATCAGGTCAGCTGAAGCATCACGTTTCCTTCCTTCTAGTACTGCTCCTCGCAGGCAGTCAGGCACCCTTAGCTACGCCTTCGTCGCTCAGTAGGTCTAGCTCTTAATTTTGAAACCATAAAAGTTCGCGAGTAATTCTCAGGCGTTGCGCACGTACTCCTCTAGATACTGATACTTCTCGCACAGCTCTCCATCTAGTCCCGTCTCTCTCGCTCCGGCTAACACCCCATCCTTGTCGCCCTCTATCAATAATGGGATGACATGGTCTAGCATTCCCCTTCCAAACCCCTTAGAGGCATCCCTAGGTAGCTCGCATGGTAGATTATCGATAGCCATAACTGTAATAGCACCTTCGTCGTTAAAGGCACATTCAGTTTCAGTAACGAGATCGTACCCATAAACAGGACTGGCCACAGTCGAAGGCCTTAAAGTGCACGCAACAGGCCCGTCAATGTCACAACTCACATCCGCCACCACTTTCAGCCTCAATCCCTCCGCCCTAAAGTCTTCACGTGTGATGATATATGGAGAACCCTCTGAGTAATAATGTCCTGCGATATAAATATCCGCGGCTTTTGCGTATTTCAAGAAGCAAGATTGAAACCCCGAAGGATCAGCTTTAAATACTTCTCTATCGAACTCTCCACCATTTTTCTTTTCGTTATAATCTCCTAAGCCCAAATGACAATATACAGGCCCATCAGCAAACTCATTTTCTAAAAAAGCATCTTTACTCACCTCTCTGATACCCACCGCATTTAACAGTTCCGCTGCACCTTTCCCCACTCTCCCGAAGCCAGTAAGCACTATCTTCAGCCCCTTAGGCATCTCAGTACTTTTCACTGCCTCTATCATCTCATTAAGGTCCTTCCCGTCTATAGCTCTCGGTAACGTGTAATCCTTCTCCCTCAGTCCCCAAGCCCTCAATCCGTTGAAGGCACCTACGATACCGGCCCATCTACCGAACCCTATTATTCTCCTCCCGTCGGGCTTCGTCAAGACTTCGTAGTCAATCAGGCTAACTTTCTTTTCTAATATAGCTGCCAGCAGTTTCGCGTTATATGGCTGCTGCTTATATGTGTGTGAGAAAAACAAGAACGTTTTACCTTCTATTAAATCCTCAGCATTTACTTCCTTTACGCCTATCAGCACATCGCAGTCACTTACATCACTCACCACTTTAACTCCCACTTCAGTGTACTCGTAGGCCTGTATTCGCCTTACTTCACTTTGCTGAACTACTAACTCGACATCGGGCCAACGTTCCATAAATTCCACGCACTGTTCTGGCGTTAAAGCCACTCTCTCGTCTGGTGGAACCTTGCCCTCTCTAAGTAGACCGATTTTCATGGGTGCAATTTACTCCATTGTAAGCTTCGATTACACGCTAGGCCTCATACCTTTGCGTTATCGAGGCAACCTTACGGAAATTCTTTCGTTAGGTACTTACTGTTCTTTGATTTATGGGGCCGATCTTGGATTTGACAGCAAGATGGTTAATGATGTAAGCATGTCGAGCTCTTAGATATTCAGCTCGTAAATCTCGAAAATCTACAGTCAGAAATGACAACAATTCCTACGCGCTCGCAGCCTAGTCAACTCAGTTGATTATCTTAATTCCACTATTAGATAGTGGAACGAGCTATCCCGATGCAATGTACGGACCCTTCCACGGCATCAATGGGGTATCAGGCAAATGGGACTAGCAAAGGACGTGTTCGACACCCCGCGCGAAATCTACTGAACTAAGCTACTGTTGGGCTGTCTTTGGCCATACAGTAGTCGAAAACCAATCATCGAATAAACATGTAGAACTCATCATTCTCCCTTGTTTGGACGGGGGTTCGACTCCCCCCGGCTCCACCAAAGAGGACATCTCTAAATTCGTAGAGAAATCCTCACCTATTTTCTGCGTTAACTCATTGTTAATCTGCAGAATATACCTAAGCACATCGT
>CAWVZZ010000077.1:0-9230 GCA_963934745.1 uncultured Flavobacteriales bacterium
TTAGTCGTGAGCAATCTGCTTAACAAAGAATACAGTGTAAGGCCTTTAGCAATTGAAGCTCCAAGGCTCATAAATCTCGTTTACACCTACGAGCTCTAACCACTTCAATAATAGTGTCACAGGAAACACCACAAATAGTTGCAATAATACCTGCCAGGTATGCCTCGACTCGTTTCCCGGGAAAGCCACTCGCATTAGTCGGTGGGGTACCTATGATAGAACGTGTATATAGAAGAGTCGTCGGTGCGGGAGTAGTGGATAGAGTAGTAGTAGCTACCGACGATAAACGGATTCGTGAAACCGTCCTAGGATTCGGTGGGGAAGTGATAATGACACCTATCGATTGCCCTAACGGAACAGCTCGTTGCTTTGCTGCCATGCAGCTTCTCGACCCTATTCCGGATGCTGTCCTTAACGTTCAGGGCGATGAGCCGTTCGTACATCCAGAACAGCTCAAAGAGCTAGTGAAACTTATACGCGAGCCACAAGCTTCTATTGCCACTCTCGCACACAGAATGGAATCATCCGATCCAGGTCGAGAAGATCCTAATAGAGTTAAGGTTATTTGTAATCACTCCCATAAGGCTATGTACTTCAGCCGTAGTGCTATCCCCCACTCCGAGGGTGTTTGGCACCAACACATAGGGCTTTATGCCTTCACCCGCACAGCTTTAGAAACGATTGATAAGCTCGAACCTACAAGATTAGAAGAAAGAGAAAATCTCGAGCAGCTCAGGTGGTTGTGTAACGGTCTGAAAATTTCTGTGGGGCCTTCAAATCACAGAACACCTTCCGTAGATACTCCAGAAGACCTAGCGAAGATTGAATCCATGTTAGGTAGTGGATGGACTGTCGACTAACTAGGTTCCCTCCTATCTTTGCCACATGTTAAATCGATTTTTACTAGTTGCTACAGTATTCATGTTCTCATGTAATACGCCCTCTCATTCTGATAATTCACAAAACTCAATGTCTGATTCTTCCGATTTTATAACGAGCGAATCCTCCCTAGCTAAAGACGCACCTGATGCAAAGAAAGTGGAGCATAAAACTGAAATTCATAATACTGTTTTAGAGGATGATTATTTCTGGATGAGATTGAGTGATGAGCAGAAGAAGTCAGAAAAGGCTGACGCCCAAACCACAGACGTTCTCAACTACCTCAAGGCTGAGAATAAATACAAAGAAGCGGCGCTAGCGCCAACCGAAAAATTACAGTCTGATCTTTACGACGAGATAGTAGGAAGGATAGTTAAAGACGACGAGTCTACACCTGTCTTTTACCGTGGATACTGGTACTATACGAGGTTTGAGGAGGGGAAGGAATACTCATATAATTGCCGTAAAAAAGCAAGTATGGACGCAGCTGAAGAAGTGCTTTTAGACGGGCCAGCACTAGCTGAGGGCCATAGCTATTTCGCAATAGGAGGTTCGAGCGTGAGCCCAGATAATAATCTACTCGTATACAGCGTGGACACGGTAAGTCGACGCCAATACACTATCTATTTTAAGGATCTCGTTTCAGGGGAGATGTTTGAAGATATGATCCCAGAAACAACTGGAGGCGCGGTTTGGGCTAATGATAATAAAACCATCTTCTACACGAAACAAGACCCAAATACATTGCGGAGCTACAGAGTATTCAAGCACGTATTAGGAACCGACACCGCTGACGATGTACTAGTATTCGAGGAAACCGACGAGACATTCTACGTAGGCATAGGGAAGACGAAAAGCCGGAAATACATCATGATTAGCTCCAACTCAACTTTGAGCACAGAGACCCGATACATAGAGGCTGATCTCCCCGATTCGGAGTGGACCATCATACACCCGCGCGAAGAAGATCACGAGTACGGAGTAAGCCACTACGGAGATGATTTCTTCATTCACACTAACCTAGGAGCGAAGAATTTTAAATTAGTAAAAACGCCTGTGGAGAATACAGCCGAGGAGAATTGGGTAGATGTTATACCGCATCGCGATAATGTTCTATTGGAGGGACTCGAGATTTTCTCTTCACATTTGGTGTTAGAAGAACGGGTGGAGGGTCTTACAAATATTCGCATTAAGAGCTGGAACGACAGCGAGGATTACTACCTAGAGTTTAACGATCCGGCCTACGTTGCTTATGTAGGCTCTAACCCCGATTATGATTCACCGGTGTTAAGGTTCGGGTATACCTCGTTTACCACGCCAGGAACTACTTACGAGCACGGTTTTGAAACCAAGACTCGCACACAGTTAAAGCAGCAAAAAGTACTAGGTGGTAAATTCGATTCTGCGAACTACACTAGTGAGAGAATTATGGTGGAGGCTCGCGACGGATCGAAAGTCCCCGTTAGTATCGTTTACCGAAAGGACGTGGTGCTAGATGGCACGAACCCTCTTCTTTTATATGCATACGGAAGCTATGGGGCTAGTATGGACCCTGCATTTTCTAGTACTCGCCTGAGTCTCCTCGACAGAGGGTTCGTTTACGCGATGGCACATATCCGCGGTGGATCGGAGATGGGAAGACAGTGGTACGAAGATGGAAAGCTCTTCAATAAGATGAATACCTTCACGGACTTTATCGACTGTGGAGAGCATCTCGTGAAGAACGGGTACACTTCTGAGGAGCATATGTACGCAATGGGTGGGAGTGCTGGTGGATTGCTCGTCGGGGCGGTGATGAACCTTGCGCCAGAACTGTTCAACGGTGTCGTGGCTGCTGTGCCTTTCGTGGATGTAATTAACACTATGCTAGACGAAACGATTCCCCTCACTACTTTTGAGTTTGATGAGTGGGGAAATCCGAAACAACAAGATTACTTCGACTACATGATGACGTACTCACCATACGACAATGTCGCAGGGTTAAAATATCCACACACGCTTATTACTACGGGTTACTGGGATAGTCAGGTTCAGTATTGGGAGCCAGCAAAGTGGATAGCAAAACTTAGGGATCATAAGCAAGGTGATAACCTTATCATTATGCATTGCAATATGGAAACCGGTCACGGAGGTGCTTCGGGCCGATTCGCTCGCTACAAAGAAGTAGCAATGGAGTACGCTTTTATATTCATGCTTGAAGGCATAGAAGAGTAAATGAGGTTCAGACGATTAACAGAAAAAGAGCTTGAAGCTGTAGAGCCGGAATTCATCAAGTTCCTTGCTTCTCAAGGACTAGACGCACCAGCATGGCAGAAAGTAAAAAGCGACAACCCGCTACAAGTGGAGTTCTTGCTCGATGAGTTCAGTGTTATGTTTTGGGAGGCTTCAACTGCACGCATTACATTCTTAGAGAAGAAATCTGAAACAGATAGATGGGTGTTTAAGTTCGAGGAGTCTAAAGCACATGTACTACGTTGGGTTATAAAAGAGCCAGGTGCGACACCAGAAATTTCACTAGGCACTAAGGAGTTCCCTCAAGAGGCGCGCGGACGAGAAATATTTCTTCTCCTCGAGCAGGGGTTACTTCCTTGTACTGAGGATAGGCATGAGGAGCTAGAAGAATTGTTTAAACTCGCTTAATAATTACTTTAGTTTAGTCGACTAAAGAGTCTTTAACCAAGCTGATACCTTAGCCGTCTTACGAGCTTTCTTCAATTCTTTTCTCGCTGGTGCTTTTTCCGCAAACTCTCCTACTACAACTAAATGCAGCTGGTTATGAGTTTGGAAGTGGTGAGTAACCGTGAACCCATCACGAGTAAGTTTGCTCGCAAAGGAATAAGCGTTCTTTTCAACAGAAAATGCACCAACTACTATTAAGAAATTGATCTCTGAAATAACTGGCGAAGTAGTGGGTAAGATGGGGGTAGTTACCTCAACAATAGGATTAGGTAGATACTCAATAACGAGCTCTTCATCAGAGAAATCGTTATTCTGTAATTGAATGGGAGTGGATTCGGATGGCGAGAAAGACGAAATAATTGCCTCAGCGTCTATGCCTGGGAAAACACTCAAAAACGTACTGGTTGTGTCTGGTTCAGATATCATCCAAGCCCCTCCCATAGCAATAGGGATGGCAAGTATCGCAGCAACTCTAGCTATGCGAACTCTAAGAGGAATGACTTTCGTGGTTGATTGTACGGGAAGAATCGGCAATTTCTCAGCAACTTCGAGTTGTTGTAGAGGGATGCGGGAGTGGCCGAAAGAACTGAGCATTCTCACTAGTTCAGAGTTAGGAGTGAATCTAATTATACCGTCCTCGCTAGAATATAATCTCCCAACCTTAGAAATGTCCACAGATTTCCCGTTCTTCAATTGCTCTGAAATAGTTGCCGCTTCACCCTCAGCTATTTTTATTGCTTCAGAGTAGGAAAAGCCAGTAGCACGAATTATTTCTTGGGCTAGAAGGCCGTCGTTATGGATAAGATTAGGATTGAAAAGCACATCTCTGGATGGAGGAACCATTTCTGCCTTTTGTTCGTCATACCAAGCTGCCCTTTCGTTGCAAACAAAACCACCCAAACCTGGAATGATTACACAATCGTAATCTAGAAACATGCCCGGCAAAAGGGCTCTCGTGAACTTTAGCTCCATGTGCCCAAGATACCACCTAGAATAGGAGCTTTTACTGCTATAAATGAAAGGTTTTCAACGAATTTACGGTTGATAACGACTCCTATCTCAGAAGTGAGACGTGGCCGTGAATCAGGTGTGGCCCGTCCTGATCTTCATATCTAAGTGAATATAAATACACTCCGTCTGGACAGAAATGGGTTCCGCTTTTAGAGGTTCCGTTCCACACTTCTTGCTTATCCTCGGAATAGAAAATCTCCTCGCCCCATCTATTGTAGATAATAAGCCTGTAGCCTTCTAGCCTTCCGGTTTGGACGAAAAACGCATCATTAATTCCATCGTTATCCGGAGTAAAAGCGGTGGGCACATATATGGGATAGAACACATCCAAATATGTTGAATCCCTTCCCTCACATCCGTTATCATCTAACGAATGGAACACATACCAGCCCGGTTCAGCCGAAAGGACTTCTGGAATAGCGCAGAATGAACAGCTTAAGTTCTCTTCCGGTGTCCACCAAAAAACATCCCCACTTGTGGACCCAAGCAAATGAACCCGATCCAACCAAGCTACATCCCTATCGGGACCAGCATTGACATATGGCGGCTGCCCTACGAAAACCGTAAGTTCATCACTAGCAGTGCAACCATTACTATCGGTAACATATACGGTAAACGTCGTTGTAGCTACCGGGAACGCATAGGTGTCATTACTAGTCGACGCGGCCACTAAAGGAGCAGGAACCCAGCTGTAAGATGAGCCGTCGGGGTCGTTGCCTGAAGCTTGGATAGGGAATTGATCCCCTCGACAAATCCCTCCGTCCTCAGATGCCGCGGCTGTGGGAACGATAACTATCACGCTGACTTCATCAATGCCCGTTCCGCAGAGGTTGGAGATTGTAACAGTGTACGTGAGGCTAGAGGTCGGGGAAGCATAGGGGTTCTGAACGTTATTGAGACTGAGATTAACATAGGGTTCCCAAAGCCAAGCATCACCATTTCCAGACGGAAGGGCCGCTCCGTATCCAGTACATAACTCGATGTCCGGGTGAACCTCACCGCCCGGAGGACCCGGAACGACAGTTACGAGTACCGTCTCAGTGTCGTCACATCCATTATCATTACTAACGGTAACCGTGTACTGCGTTGTAACTAACGGAGATGCTGTTACATTACCCGAACCCGGATTATCAATCCCGCCTGGAGGGAACCATGAATATTCTGTACCGCCCTCAGCCACTAATTGCACATTGTCTCCTAAACATATTGCTGTTGTCGGAGTGTTAAGTGAAGCCTCTACGTTACTGACCTCTACAGTAACTTCGGACTGTGCTGCTCCGCATCCATTCTCATCGTGCACTATATACGTTGTGGTTTCTGTGGGGGTGGCAATGGGGTTGGGGATGTTAGTGGCGCTCAGTGTGGGGTCTGGCAACCAGAACATATCATCAGAACCCCAAGCCGTCAATTGTACAGACTCTCCTAAGCAAATAGGCGGCACCATATCTACTACAGGTCCTGGAGGATCGATAATCGTTAGTGTTAGATTTGCTGTTTGAGGATCTAGGCATCCCATTGGATCAGAAACGGTTAATGTTACTTCCCATTCTCCGCTCGAGCCGTAAACGTGTGTGGGCTCGAATTCGTCACTAGTCTCTGTATCTCCGAATTCCCAAAGGTAAATGCCTCCCCCTTGTGAGTTGTTCACGAACTGTATAGGTTCTTCAGGACAAATTATCTCAGGAGCTACTAAATCTATATTCACTTGTATAGTGCCTAGTTCGAATTTGAATAATCCAAGGTTACAGTTAAAACTATCGTTAGTGCTGCTCCACGCATCGGTCGTGGTGGGGAAGTCGTTATTCCCTCCACAACCTGCACATACAGCTTGGTAAACCGTGCCGTTTTTGTCGAACCTCGAGGTTCCGCCATCGACGTGTTCCGCCGAGGCGAGGCCTCCCAGGAAGGTGCCGTAAATGAAGGTTTCTGCTCCGGGGTTAAGTAGTCCTAACCAGAAGTCACTGTCGTCTGTTTGCCATTGAAATGCATCTGGTGAGATGGGCATACCGCCTGAGCCACTCAAAGAGGTAAAGGGTGAGCCACCGGTATTACCACCCCATCCGCTCAGATAGATTTGACCACATTCGCTAACTAGAAATGCCGTGGGGCTTATGTCGATATTATTAGGGTTAGCAGGGTTGCCTACACGGGTGTTCCAGAGGATATTCTGAAGGTTCGCATCGAAACATGCGACGAATTGTCCTGCGTTGGGACTCAAATCGTACACATCACCTACGAGGGGCATGTTGCCTGAGGTTTGTCCGAAAAGATAAATCAAATCATCTTCATCCACTTGAACGAAATAGGACTGATCGTAGCTTGAAGTTCCGTAATAAGTACTCGCAATAGGCGTCCCTCCACCATTGGGAAAGCGCGTGACGAAAGCATCCACGCCTCCGCTGTGATTAAACTGATAAGACGTGCCTAAGGAGGGATAATCTGTGCTCTTCGTTCCGCCACAAACTACTGGCTCGAATGCAGAAGTAAACTGAACACCGTATGCCGCGTCGTCTTGAGAACCGCCTACGTAACATGACCATTCTAGTGCGGATAGATTAGGACTCATACGGAAGAGTACGCCGTCAGTACCTCCACCATTATAGCTGGGGTAAGGCCCTGCCACCATGGGGAAATTCGTACTGGAAGTAACCGTAGCTATCCAAGGTCTATCCAGTTCATCGACATTAATTTCTCCCCTGAATACATCTCCATAATTGTAGTTCAGTTGGTTCCCAGAATTTATTCCATCATTTCCTGTTCCTCCTATATATGTCCCGCTTAAAAGGCCCGCAGTCCCCGAAGAGAACTTTAGAACATATAAATCTGAACCGTTATTAAAGTCGCCTGGGAAGAAGCAGCACCCGCCTAATTCTTGGTTAGGACCTCCATTAAACCCCGTATCATACGCTCCAGCTGTGACAGGGAAATTCGATGAACCCGTGGTTCCGAATACATAGAAATCCCCATTAGAATCAGCCACAATTGACGAGGGCACGTCCATACCGTTTCCACCGGCAATAGTGCTGTAAAGAAGGGCTGTCCCGTCTGCCGAAAACACAGATATACCTATATCGAAAGGCCCATTACCTGCAGCGAAGGTGGTAGAAATCGCTCCCGCAGTTGTGGGATAAGTTCCCATATCACCTTCCCAAAGCGCCGCTCCAGTGATGGAAAGTCCATCGTCATCAAATCCCGCAGTAAACCCCCAATTAGCTTGAGTTGCTCCGATATAAGTCGCAAAAACTATGTCTGGATCGATGACTAAATCATACACCTCGTCATAATCTCCCACCTCAAAACTCACTCTTGAACTTCCATCACTTCTGTGTTCGAGAATGTACTCACACTCCACCACGACAAGTTTAGATCCTATTAATTGATAAGCGAACGGTACGCCCTCGATCACATCGCCCACATCGCCCATTTTGTGTAACAAGCTACCATCAGGTCTCAAGCTTAGATCAGTGCCCTCATGTATGACCGCAATATCATCAACATCTCCTCCGGGTTTAACTATCCAGTCGTACTTGAGGTGCCTTGTGCCCCTTGCACTTCCGTCCATCACTAAGTCTATTCTAGACCAAACCCCTTCATACTTCACCCTCTTTACGGGTTGTAGTCCGGTAGCCCATTTCTCAGGATCATTCCCGACATAGTAATTCACCTTGTGCCCCAGTTCCATAGACCCCGACTTCACAGCATCGAGCGAACCTCCCTCAAATTTTACTTTCCAAGCATGTGAGATTAGTGCCTCTGGCGTTCCCTCTCCATCCTCTCTTAAATTTCTGTGAGACCATAATTCATCATATCCCTCTCCGGCTAGCCACGCTGTCCACCCATCATCTTCCATCCAAAAAACCCCACCTCCCAAATCAGCTCTGTACGTCACGAAATCATCCCATTGCCCCTCGTTAGGAACGAAGGCGACGTCGGAATGGGTTTGGGCGTATCCCGTAGCAACAGATAAAATTAAGGTGATAAAACCTACGATATATGAGAGTTTAGAAGATGTCATTCCCTTCAAATCATTTTAGGAGATCTGAAAGTAGTCTTAATTCTAATACCGGGGACATATGTTCATGTAAAATTCTATAAACCGCATCTGCGATAGGCATCTCCACTCCGTATTTTTTATTCATCTCGAATATGCCTTTAGCCCCCGTCATACCCTCGGCCACCATCTTCATCTCAATGACCGCAGCTTTCACGGTGTAGCCACTTCCTATCATGGTCCCCAATGCTCTATTGCGACTGTTAATGCTGTATGCCGTAACCAGAAGATCACCTAAATAGGGACTGCTCTTTATGTCTCTGTCTATGTCGTGGACCTGGTCAATAAATCTCTTCATCTCTATAGCTGCGTTTGAAATCAGCACCGAAATAAAATTATCCCCATAACCTAAGCCATGTGCAAGGCCTGCTCCCACAGCATATACATTTTTTAAAACAGCAGCTAATTCCGCCCCGAAAACATCATCCGACGTGCTCACCTTGATATATCTAGTCCTTAAAAATGGCGCGAAAAGTTCTGCCTTATCCGTATCTGGACAGGCTACTGTCAAATATGAAAGTCTCTCTCGTGCCACTTCCTCAGCGTGACAAGGACCACATATAATTCCTAAATTTTCATATGGGATATCGAACCTTTTATGCAGATATCT
>CAWVZZ010000078.1:0-9090 GCA_963934745.1 uncultured Flavobacteriales bacterium
CGCTTCTCTGTAGAAGCTTTAGAGGAGCTATACGCTGGGATAAAGATGGCTTGTGAGCTTTACGAAGTGGATCTCGTGGGTGGCGATACGACATCTAGCCCTTCTGGGCTTACGTTGAGCATCACCGCTATGGGCCTTGCAGCATCAGAGGATATAGTCACAAGGGCGGGAGCTAGCGCAGGAGATTTAGTTGTCGTGACCGGCGAGCTAGGGTCTGCATACATGGGGCTACAGGTTCTAGAGCGAGAAAAGACGGTATTTAAAGAAGCCCCTACGGCACAGCCAGAGCTTGAAGATCACGCATACATTATAGAGCGTCAGCTAAAGCCAGAGGCGAGGACAGATATTATTAGGGAGCTGAAAGATTTAAAGATTAAACCCACGAGCATGATAGACGTGTCGGACGGTTTGGCCTCAGAATGCTTCCATCTTATGGCAGCAAGTGGCCTGGGTATTCGCCTTTACGAAGATAAACTTCCCATCGATGCTAAAACCTACGATACAGCACTCGCTTTTAACCTCGACCCTACGGTTTGTATGCTCAGTGGAGGTGAGGATTACGAACTGCTTTTCACAGTCTCTCAAGAAGACTTCGAGAAGATGAGAAACCACCCAAAACTCAGCGTTATCGGTCATATGACAGACAATCCTGAAGAGAAGATAATGGTAACAAAAAACGGACTCGACGTTGAGCTCAAAGCCCAAGGCTGGGACGCACTTAAAGGCGAATAGTAACACATCACAGATGGCAGCCGATAAGAACCAAACGAACCGTATCACCGAGCTTTTCGGAATACAATACCCCATTATTCAGGGAGGGATGGTTTGGTGTGCGGGGTGGGAGCTAGCATCAGCCGTGAGTAACGCTGGAGGACTAGGGATTATAGGCGCCGGAAGTATGTATCCAGAGGTTCTTAGAGACCAAATCAAGAAGTGCAAAGCCGCCACCTCAAAGCCCTTTGCAGTCAACATTCCGCTACTATACCCAGCCGTAGAGGAGCACATGGCCTCGATAGTTGAGCTTGGTGTGACAATAGTATTTACGAGCGCAGGCAGCCCTAAAAAATGGACTTCTCACCTTCAATCTCACGGCATTAAAGTCGTACATGTTATATCTAGCGCAACTTTCGCGCTCAAGTCCGAACTAGCAGGCGTTGATGCTGTAGTAGCAGAAGGATTTGAAGCAGGAGGACATAATGGTAGAGAGGAAACCACCACTATGTGCCTCATACCTTCAGTGGCCTCTGTTTGTAACATTCCAGTAATAGCCGCAGGAGGCCTTCACGACGGGAAATCGGTACTAGCGGCCATGATACTAGGTGCGGAAGGCGCCCAACTAGGCTCTCGTTTCGTAACCACGGAAGAATCGTCTGCTCATATTGCCTTTAAAGATGCTGTAGTTGCCGCAGAGGAAGGAGCCACAACCCTAACGCTAAAGGAGCTCACACCCGTTAGGATGATGCATAACCCGCTTTATAAGAAGCTCGTGGAGGCATCTCAATCGGGTGCTACGCCAGAAGAGCTTTCGGACATTTTAGGTAGAGGAAGAGCGAAAAAAGGGATGTTTGAAGGAGATTTAGATGAGGGTGAGTTAGAGATAGGCCAAATCGCATCACTGCTCTCCGATATAAAACCAGCCGCTGAAATTGTTGACGAAATCGTATGTTCTTATCGAGAAGCAGGAGGCCCTTCCCTAGGCCGTAGGTTCAATTGGTAGATCGAAAAACGTCCGGATTACTTTAGCCAACCCCTCTCCCACAATATTAACGAGCTCTTGAGTACTTGCCTTTTTAACCCCATCTACCGAGCCGAAATGCGTCAATAACTTTTCCTTAGACGCAGGCCCCACTCCCTTAATTTCATCTAATACAGAGTGAAGTGACTTCTTGCTGCGCCTTTTCCTGTGATGTGCTAAAGAAAATCGATGTGCCTCATTTCTCATTTGCTGAATGACCTTTAAGGTCTGGGATCTTTTATCTAAATAGTACGGCGTGGAATCTCCAGCAAAAAAAAGCTCCTCGAGTCGCTTCGCTATTCCCACCACCTTAATATCTCTAGCGATATCTAATTCCTCTAAGGCCTCCATAGCGTGACTTACCTGTCCTTTGCCCCCATCAATTACCAATAACTGAGGCAGGGCATCCCCGTCTTCAAGAAGTCGTCGATAACGTCTGTAAACGGCTTCTTTCATGCTCTCGAAATCATCTGGCCCCTCCACGGTTCTCACATTGAAATTTCTGTAATCCCGCTTTGCCGGCTTTCCGTTTCTGAACACCACACACGCTGATGTAGGGCTCGTTCCCTGTATGTTCGAGTTGTCGAAACACTCAATATGCCTAGGCTCGTGCCTCATCTTTAAGTCAGCCTTCATTGTTTGCATTAGTCGTGAAGTTGCAGCTTCAGGATCTAACTGTTCTTGTTTCTTCTGCCTATCCTTCATGAATAAAAATGCATTCTTCTGGGACATATCCACGAGTCGTTTTTTATCGCCCTTTATCGGCATATAAAACCTCACACCTTCCATCTTAATCGCTACTTTCATAGAAGTATAGATGTCTGGGCTTGAAGAGCCTATTTCATCCCGAATGAATGGAATTGCGGCATGCATTAATGCTACGTCTGACTCGTCAAGTCGTTTTTTCACTTCGAATGTTCGACCCTTAACGACTGCTCCGGAAACAATATGCATGCAGTTGATATATCCGCAACTTGAATCGGAGGATATGGTGAAGACATCTACATTATCAATTAATGGATGCACTACGGTACTTTTCGCTTGGTATTTTTCAAGGCTTTTAAGCTTTGACTTTAGCCCTTCTGCCTTTTCGAAAGCAAGATCCGCAACGGCCTCCTTCATGCTCTTTTTCAAAGCCTCTTTGACATCGCCAAGATTGCCCTTCAATACGTGGCGTATCGAGCTTATACTCTCCTCGTAACTCTCCTCCGACTGCTTGCCCACACACGGCCCTAGACAATTTCCAACGTGATACTCTAAACACACCCTGAATTTCCCCGAGTCGATATTTTTCTTAGACAAATTCAACGAACAGGTCCTGATGGGGTATAGCTCTTTACATAAATCGAGAACCGTGTACATACTTCGAATACTGGTGAAGGGCCCAAAATATTCACCGTCTCCCGCTTTGGTTTGCCTCGTAGGAAACACCCGTGGGAATGGTTCTTTTTTCAAGACCAAAAACGGAAATGTTTTATCATCCTTCAACAGGATATTGTAAATAGGCTTGTGCTCTTTAATCAAAGTGCTTTCAAGAAGCAGTGCGTCTTGTTCCGTTGGGGTAACCATCCACTCTATGTCCCGGATTTTTCCAACGAGAATTCTGGTTTTGCGATTTTCGTACTTCTTGCGGTTGAAATAACTACTGACTCTCTTCTTCAGGTTTTTCGCCTTACCCACATAAATTATCTGTCCATCATCGTTGAAATGCTTATACACACCTGGCTCGCTAGGTAGTCTAGAGAGTAAATTAGAAAGATGTTCTGAGGGTTTCATCGCTCTCAAAGATAATTACCTTTGGGTCATGGATTTTATAACAGGAGCAACAGGAATTGTAGGACGTGAAGTATTAGCCCAACTCCTAGAGTCGGGTAAATCTGTAAAAGCCCTAAGGCGTGAGGGATCAGACGTTGAAAGCGTCATGAATTTCCTAAAGCAAAGAGGGCTCAACCCCGTGGAATCCGAACTGTGTTGGGCTGAGGGTGACGTAACCGACTTACACAGCCTAGAAGGTGGAATACGCGGATGTAAAACGGTATTTCATGTGGCGGCCGTGGTGTCTTTTCATCCATCTGATGAAGCATTGATGATGGAAGTGAATGTAGGGGGGACAGCTAATGTCGTTAACACAATGCTCGACCAGGGAGTAACGGACCTCATATACGTTAGCTCTGTTGCTGCATTAGGTTACACCCCTACAGAACCCATTACTGAGCAGACAGTCTTCGAAGACGGCCCCCTCACAACAGGTTATTCTCGAAGCAAAAACAGTTCCGAACTAGAGGTCTGGCGTGGGCAGGAAGAGGGATTGAATGTGGTAATGGTTAACCCCTCTATAATTGTAGGCCCTGGAGATTTTACAAAAAGTTCCGGCGAGCTATTTTCACAGGTCGACAATGGCATTCCGTTCTACCCTACGGGCACAAATGGGTTCGTTTCTGTTGTAGATGTGGCACGCGCGTGTATTCTTTTAGCAGACACAGGAATACGCGGTCAACGCTTCCTTCTCAATGCAGAGAACAGAAGCTATAAAGACTTCTTTTCAACTATAGCGACTGAACTAAGTGTGAAAGCACCCAGTAGGCCAGTACAGAACTGGATGGCGGGAGTGGTTTGGAGAGGGTTTTGGATTATAGAAAAACTAACGGGAAAGAAAGCGCTAGTAACTAAGGAAAGCCTCAAGATGGTCCACCTTCCCACAGAGTACGATGGATCTAAAATTCGCAAAGCTCTATTAGAAAAGGGAGTAGAATGGAATTACAGCTCCGTTAACGAAGCGATATCCAGCACGTCAAAGGTTTACTTATCAGAGAAGGCAGGGTCCTGACGCAACTCTTCTTCCATCAGGGTAAGTTTCTGAGTTACTTCTATAAGTACAGATTTCATAGCGACAGGATGCTCCCACCACCAAGTATGGCTCTTTTCGAAAAGCTCTCTAGTAATACCGTGTTTATTGAAAATCTCAGCATATCCCTCACTCACTTTTTTACTTGCATTGTCGTTTCTAAACACCTTACCCTTACTCGCGGCCTCTAAAAGCTGAATGTCTGCCATCACTTTAATGAATAAATCCTTTTGTAGGAGTTCGCTTGGGGGAGTGGCCCTTGAATTATCGCGAGGATCGTTGTTGCAGCTAGATAGGATAGCTAGATTTGTGCATAGCACAAAAAGTATTTGGACTGATGTTCTCATTAGATTTTATCTGTCAAAAGTTAATCGCTCTCCAGCGTGATTACCGTGCTGCGTTAAAACTTTCTGACCGTCCCAAACCATAACTCCATTCACCCAAGTTCCTATTACTCGAGATTTAAATTTCGTGCCTGTAAAAGGTGACCAACTACATTTGTACAGAATATTCTCGCCCGTAACGGTCCACTCTGCGTCGGGGTTTACGAGGACGAGATCTGCTTTATATCCTTCCCTGATATACCCCCTGTCTTCGAGCTTAAAACACTCCGCCACCCTGTGAGACATAAGGTCTACTACTTTTTCCACAGATAAGACGCCTTCGTGCACCATTTCTAACATCGCCGGTAACCCGTGCTGAACTAAGGGCCCTCCAGACGGTGCCTGGAAATATGAGTTATTTTTTTCTTCACTAGTATGAGGAGCATGATCAGTGGCGATGACGTCAATACGTCCATCTAATAAGGCTGCTCTGATAGCCTCCCTATCCTTTACGGTTTTAACGGCCGGATTCCATTTGATATCAGTTCCTTTAGTTGCGTAATCCGCATCGGTAAACCACAAGTGATGAATACACGCTTCTGCTGTCAGCATCTTTTCAGACAATGGTTTATTTCCATCGAATAGATCGAGTTCTTTGGCTGTAGAAATATGTAAGATGTGCAATCTAGTTCCTACTCTAGCTGCAAGCTCTGCAGCTTTAGAAGAGCTCCTGTAACAAGCCTCTTCAGACCTAATTAGATGGTGCTGGTCCATAGGGACGTTTTCTCCCCACCTCTGCTTAGCGGCCGCCATATTGGCTCTTATAACGGACTCCTCCTCACAGTGAGTTGCTACAAGGGTAGGGCTTTCTTTAAAAATCCCCTCTAATATTTTCTCCTCATCAACAAGCATGTCTCCCGTTGATGAGCCCATAAAGACCTTAACCCCACAAATACGCTTAGCATCAGTTTTCAAAACCTCCTCAAGATTGTTATTACTAGCTCCCATAAAGAAGCTATAGTTAACCACACTCACTTCGTCTGCTCTCTCATACTTATCCTCGAGAAGCCTTTGAGTGAGTGCCTGAGGAACGGTGTTAGGCATCTCCATGAAGGAAGTAACTCCCCCTGCAGCTGAAGCTGCAGATTCCGTTGCAATCTCAGCTTTATGAGTCAATCCAGGTTCACGAAAGTGTACTTGGTCGTCTATGCAGCCCGGCATTAACCAGAAACCCCTTGCCTCTACCACGTCTGCGCAATCGCTCACAAGATTCTGACCAATCTTTTCGATTTTATCTCCTACTACGAGTACGTCCCCTACAATTACCTGACCCTCGTTTACAATGTGTGCCTGGCGAAATAATGTTGATTTAATCATAGTAAAAACTACTTAGAAATATTAAAGAAAAACCTCATCTTCAAGACACCTAAAAATGCTTCGTTAAAAATATCCATGCTCATTTTAGAAACCCCTAAAACTCTATCACAAAAACTTATCGGAACTTCAACAATTGTATATCCTTTCTTTTTTGCTCGGAACTTCATTTCAATTTGGAAGGCATACCCTATAAACTGGACATCATCTAAATCTATTGCCTCGAGTACCTCTCTCTTATATGCGACAAACCCAGCTGTGCTGTCCTGAACCCCTAACCTCAGAACCAGATTCACATATAGCGATGCTCCACGGCTGATAAATCGTCTAATCCATGGCCAATTTACAACACCTCCACCTTTTACATATCTCGAGCCTACAGTCACTCCAGCACCACCTTCAGCACAAGGAACTCTCAATCGAACTAAATCGTTAGGGTCGTGTGAGAAATCACAATCCATCTCAAATATAATCTCGTAAGACCTCTCGAGTGCCCATTTAAATCCGGCGATATATGCAGCGCCCAAACCTAGCTTTCCCTCTCTCTCAAGTAAAAAGATCCTCTCTGGATACCTCTCTGCAACAACTTTTACTAGCTCCCCTGTTCCGTCAGGTGACCCGTCATCAACCACCAAGACATCGAAAGGATACTCAAGCGACATAACAGCCTCGAGCATGCTAACAACGTTTTCCTTCTCGTTGTAAGTAGGGATAATAACTAAGCAATCACTCATGCTTTTATGTGGTCATTCTAAGGATGCTCAATTCCTGCTCAGTAACGTGCTTCCACTCGCCTCTAGGAACATCTTTCTTAGTTAAACACGCAAACACAACCCGATCTAATTTCGTGACCTTGTAACCAAAGTGCTCAAAAATTCTCTTTACAATTCTATTTCGTCCAGAATGTATTTCTAGGCCTATCTGTCGTGGGTCGTCCTTCACGAAATTAGCCTTATCGACCTTAATGAATTTATCGTCTAAAAGGAAGCCTTCCAGCATAGCCGTGAGATGCTCTTTATTTACTTTTTCAGCAATGGATGCATGATACAGATTCCTCACTCCAACTTTTGGGTGAGTGAGTCTCTTCGCCATCTCCCCGTCATTCGTGAGTAGCAGCAATCCAGTGGTGTCTCTATCTAGCCTTCCTACAGGAAACACCCTTTCTTTACACGCACCTTTGATTAACTGCATTACTGTTCTTCGGCCCTGTAAATCTTCAGATGTAGCCAGGAAATTCTTAGGTTTATTTAAAAGGATGTACCGCTTAGTTTCTGCCTTTATAGTTTCGCCTTCAACCTTAACTTTGTCGGTTGGTGAGACTCTGTGCCCCATCTCTGTGATCACCTTCTCGTTCACGCTTACCACTCCAGCTGCGATTAACACATCGGCATCTCTTCTAGAACAAATCCCCGCTTGAGCGACATATCTATTAAGCCTCATTGGAGCGTTAGAGTCGGCTAGGGGCTGAATTTTCACCTCCTGTTTTCTTCGACTCGAGTAGCTAGGTTTGTGCCCGCCGGTTCTAGTTTTATTTGGTTTTGAAGGGCCGTATTTCTTACCGCCTTTTCCTGAACCTTTCGCGGTACTCTCTGTTCCTTCGCTTTTGCGTTTAGGAATGAAGGATTTCGCTTCTGGTTTGGTTCTTCGGGCGCCTCCTCGGCGGCCTGAACCTGTTTGATTTTTCATCTTACTTAAGGATTGAGAGGCAAAGATACGCTAGAGTGTAGCGGTTGCGGGATCGAACGCGTCGATTATGTGTTCAATTGATCGGAGCTTACCTATCCCACGAATCTTTATCAGATCGAATCTAGTTTCCTTACACCTAGGTCTTTCTGTGTAAACGTAAGAGTTCGCTGCATAAACAATTCTTCTCATTTGGGCTGGCCTTAACTCGCCCCCTATATCTAGTGCTTTCAACGAGCGAGTTTTCACTTCGACAAACACCAGTACACCATCGTAAGAGGCTACAATATCAATTTCATATCGCCTATTCCTAAAGTTTCTAGTTAGGATTCGATACCCAAGATTCTGTAGATACGTGCATGCCAAATCTTCACCCTTGCGTCCAGTTTCTATAGTTGTACTTATCATGCACGCAACCTACTTGCTAGGGGCTGCTATAAGTGAAATAGTTTACTGTTGGCGGGAATTAGTTTACTTGCGTAAGCTCTACCTTAACTCTAAGCTAGTGGTGCCGATTGTGAAATCACCCTCTAGAATTTCAATCTCATAGGTGCCTGAAGAGAGCATTAACTCATCATTTTCAGAGGTGTAAAATATGCAGGTTACTAATCTATCGTTAGCGTAGTCTATGGATCGAGTTGCACTGTATTCATTTCCTTCAGAAGCAAGGACGGAACCATCAGATGCTGTAATTCTAAGGTGCAGATCCTTGTTCCCCGATTCGGCAATTCGATTTTCTAGAATAGTAAAACACACCTTAATCATATCAGTTTTGCTAGCCCTTGTGGTAGTTCGCTGTCGACCAGACGAGACGATTCTTACGCCCGAAGCCGTGATCTCCGAACACTGCAGAACTTGACCGGCCTCTATGATGTCTGCCATATTTTCCTGCCGCTTTTCTAAGTTTGCGTTGCGGCCTTGTACTTCTTCGACGCGCTCTTTCATAACCATATTCTCAACATTAAGCGCCATGTTCAGTTGGTTTATAGAGTCAATAGTGACAATATACCCCTTCATAATAACACGGAGGGTTTCAGACTCTTTCTTAGCACGCGCGAGAGACCAATTTCCGTTCTTAACTTTAGTTAAAAGGCCGTCGACACGATCTCTTTGGGCTGCAATCTCAGCAA
>CAWVZZ010000079.1:0-9035 GCA_963934745.1 uncultured Flavobacteriales bacterium
TTAGTTATATGGGTGGTGTTTACAACAAATACACAGACGACGGCGTCGATTTAGACGATGAGCGCAGATGCGATGTTTTCGCTATTGATTTCAGCACAACCATTAAGAGTACCGGGACTCATATCACTGCCGAAGCGGCTTTGATTATAGTGGATATCCCGGAGACTTATACCGAGCAATATGGTTCTGAACAACATGGTGCGTTTATGGATATAGTTCAGCCGGTTTTTCGTGGTAAGGTGCTTGATTGGGAGAACAGCGTTTTTAACGTTGCTGCTAGGATAGATTACGTTGATTGGAACGTAGGGACGTTTGAATCTATGGGAACAGATATAGGAGATGAGGTTTTTGCTATTACTCCAGGGCTGAGTTTCCGCCCCACTAACGAGACTGTGTTGCGCTTGAACTACCGCTATCAGTGGCAGGAGGATATCCTTCACAACCCGGCGGCTTTGACTGCCACTTGGATGCTTGGATTCAGCACGTACTTCTAAGCGAGTATTAATTCTTAGCTCTCGAAGTCTATGTTTTGGTCCAAAAGAGAACGCCTAGCGCTCCAAGCATAGTAAATCAGATATGCGAAACAGAGCCCACCTATTATGAATGAGTTTTGGATCCCTACAGATTCAAGGTCCGCTAATTTCCCCTGAATAGGAGGGATGATAGCACCACCGAGTATCATCATCACTAGAAATCCTGCCCCTTGACTTGTGTACTTCCCTAGTCCAGCAGTAGCAAGAGAGAATATGCATGGCCACATTATCGAGCACGCTAGTCCGCAAGATAGCAGTGCGTAAACGGAAACTAAACCAGTAGTCTTTAATGATATGATTACAGCTAGAAGCCCCAGTGCACTGAATACAGAGAGGGTGAGTGCCGGTTTATCCTTAGTTAGAAGGAAAGCTACGATTTGTATGATAATGCAGATGAAATACCATTTCAGCACACCTATCTCGTAATCAGCTAGGTACGTAGCTCCCATCACCACCCCGAAAGCCACAAATGGAACGATAAATTTCAATATCATTTTCTTCTGGTCGGAAATAGGAAAGACGTTCACGGAACCCACCCATCTACCTATCATTAAACTTCCCCAAAACATAGCCACAAACGGCGCTATCTCCGAGGCCTCATATCCCCCGAAAGCCTTCTGCTTGAGAAGTTCGCCTAGATTACTTCCAATAGCTACTTCAACACCCACGTATAGGAAAATAGCTAACATACCCATAGTTAGTTGAGGGTATTTCATGGCGCCCCAGCCCTTTGCAGACTCCTCTGATGTTGACGATGCAAAACGTGCAAATAGTATACACCCCACTACCACAGCGAGACCTCCTGCTAGCCATAACATTCTATTCATTTCAATAGCATTTGTGGCGATATCATCTTTCTCTAATCCCACGTAACTGTTGAACACTGGAGCGAAACAGATTCCCAGAAGCAAAGTCATAGTTAATAGCGTGTAGAGAGCTTTGTTAGCCTTCTCGGGAACTTCACTACTGATGCCGCTAGGCACCTTTTTATTGAGATTTAAGATGAAGGCTATACCTAAGAATAATACTCCTACACAAGCGTATAATATGATGACCTTGTTAAGGCTTAGGGATGCGATCATATCGTCACTGACATTTCCAGCTGAGCCGAATAACGCTAGTGCTATGATTAGCGGCCCTAGGGTTGTGCCTAAGCTGTTTACTGCTCCACCTAGGTTGATTCTATTACTTCCCGTCTTTGGGTCGCCGAGAGATATCATAAATGGATTAGTGGATGTCTGTTGTAGTGAGAATCCTAACGCTACAGTAAAAAGACCTAACAGCATTCCCGCGAAAGTGTTCAGATATACAGATACTATCATAGCTCCAGCTCCTAACGCTGAGAATAACAGTCCGTAAATTATGCTCTTTTTATATCCCCAGCTTCCCACTATGTCTTTTCCAGAGGAAGATCCTGCGGCGAAAAGGCCTAGAGCACCTAAGAAGTAAGCTAGATAGAAAGCGAAGTCAATTAGCTGTGCTTGAAACTGATCTAACGAGAAGTAATTTTTGCAAAAGGGAATGAAGATGCTGTTACCAGCGGCTATAAATCCCCAGAAGAAAAATACTGTCGTGAGCGTCGTTAAGGCGCTGTAGTTAGTTTCTGTTACGGTATTAGAATTAGTCATTCTCTGTTTCTAGGTTAGGAGATGGGATATATTTATCAATGAGCATAATCATGGAGGCCATGGTAGCGGCACCGAGCTCTAGTTCTCTTTTGTGGACGGTTTCGAATACGTCATTGGCGCTGTGATGGTAGTCGAAGTAGCGTTGGCCTTCTGGAACTAATCCTAAAAGCATGGGTCTATGGTCAAGATCTTTTAATGGGCGAATATCGACTCCAGTCCAACCGTTTTTAAAATGGTACAGGTTGTAGGGTTCGAAGAGGGGTTGCCAGCTTTTAAATAGTTCTGACAGAGTATCGGTAGCATCAATATTAAATCCCCTGGGGCTGAACCCTCCAGCATCGGACTCCATAGCAGCTACATATACGTTCTCGCCTCGTTCTAGTTCTTCAGCTGCAATTCCTGCATATGTAATCCCACCTCTATTGCCATTCTCTTCATTGATAAACAGCACGAACCTGATAGTACGCTTAGGGGTATATCCAACTGCTTTTAGAAGCCTCAGAACTTCTATGGTATGTACTATTCCAGCTCCGTCATCATGAGCCCCTTCACCTATATCCCAGGAGTCGAGGTGACCGCCTATGGTGATTATTTCGTGAGGGAATTCTGACCCCGTCCACTCGCCTATGATATTACCCTGCTCCACATCGGGTAGTACAGTGCAATTCATAGTTAATTCTATCTCTAGGTCTGGGTCCTCTTTGTAAAGCTTGGCTAACATCCTTGCATCAACAGTTGAAATAGCAGCAGCTGGAATCTTCTCCACATCATCTGCATAGCTCATAGCTCCTGTATGAGGTAGGGTGTCTAAGGAGTGTGTCAGAGATCTTACGAGAGCACCACGTGCACCGACTTTAGCAGAGGCAGTTGCTCCATGACCTCTCTGGTCGTAAGCGCCACCGTAGGCAGACCCCGTGTTAATTTGCATGGGGTCCATGGCTCTATTGAAGAGAACTATTCGGCCCTCTGTAAGTTCTGAGTCTAGCAGCTCTAAGTCGCTGAGCTTTTTAACTATTATGATTTTACACCTGATGGCTTCGTCGTTAGGAGTGCCCACAGACTCTCCAAGAGCTGTGATGTGTAGCGGTATTACTCTTCCGTCTGACATATAAGCGATTGCAGTAGCTACATCTCCTCTGGTCCAGCTTGGAACCACGACCGGCATTGTGAAGACCGTGTCTGCTCCATACCTCTCGAGTAATTCTGTACCCCACCTCATAGCTTGAAAAGCTTGAGGAGAACCGCTAAGACGGTGGCCTATGGTTTTTGTTAGTACGCGCAGGTTTTCGTGGGCTTCACCGTGACTTAGGACCTCATCGTAGATGGAGCGTATTAACGCGCTGTCTGCGGAGGAGTAGGTTTGGGCTTGAGTAAAAACCGGAAAGAAGAGAAGAGAAATACACCAAAATCTTATCATTGAAATACTTTGTTTCATATTATTCAGCACAAAATTCACCGTATGCACCTAGAACTTCTAGAAGGTCATTTACGCCTACAAAACCATCGCTATCGAAATCACCTGCGCAAAATGACACATTCTGATTGCACGATACATTGACGCCGTGACAAATCGTCACTTCGTAAGAAGGATCATCACAGCAAGTAGCGGTTACGCATACAGGGTATAATCCTGATGCTGAGTAACAATGGTAGGGCGAGTCGTTTCCATAGCCTGAGTATTGCGCTCCATCACCGAAATCCCAAGTTAAGCATATACCTTGAGGCATAGGTATAGGGTCGAAGATTAAGGCGCAGCCATCGGGGCAGTTAATATTTGCCATAGCTGTTAACCATGAGAAGTCTATATCCGGAATCTCACAAGTGCCTGCGCATTCTATGAACTCAGTGAATACATATTCTACACCTTCGTCCTCACAGCAACTTACTACAAGGGTAATCATATATTCTCCTGGAGTAAAACAGTGCGTGTATCCAGCACCGAAATTGACGTTGTGTAGGATATCTCCGTCCCCCCAAATGATGTCAACACAAAGTTGTGATGGGTCTACGTTAGCCCACTGTGCAAGCATGGGGCTCAAGCCATAGCTACAACATGAGTATCCGTTATCATCAATGTTAGAACCTAAAGAAACGAGGTCCATACCGGCAAGGTCGCTTTCCTCTAGACCGCAAGGGCTGATGACATTAGTTTCTGTGCAGCAATTGACAATTATCTCATGACAGTGAGTGAATTCACATATAGTTCCGAGGTTTGATGTGCCGTCTAGCGTGTAGCACACGTCGTATGTCCCTGCGGGTATTGTGTATGAGAAGTCGTATTGACCAGCTATGGTCGTGTTGACTGTCGTTCCATTATCAGAAACCCCTGAGATATAGTATGACGGGTTTTGGTGGCTAATCATATCGGGACCTAGAAACTGAGTGGAAGTGAAATGTACTTCGCAATTATCAGCTCCTTGAACCTGAGTGAAGTTCTCATGGAATGAGTTTCGCACGTAGCAATTCGGAATACATCCGCAGACTGCCACGTCAGATAATCCCACTGTTAAGCCAGAAGGGTCAGAGCAGCAGAAAATCTTAACAGATACATTGTACTCAGTACACTCTCCTGTGTAACAGTGATCTACAACTGTTCCTAATGGAATTGCTAAATCCTGTGACCCATCACCCCAGTTTATATCCATACATAGATTAGATATGAGGGTGTTAGAGTTAATATTCACAATAGGATTTATAGAGTACATGCAACAGCCTTCACCAGAAGGCAGTATAGTAACACCATTAGATAGAAGCCCTAGACCCTCAATGTCAGAAGCTTGGAATGAACAAGAATCACAATCAATAAACTCCAAATCAAGAATGTCAGATGTCTTAAAGCATTCAAATTCGTTAGTTGCCGTCAATGTATAAACTCCATCCTGAGTAGCAGTAAAGCATGGAGAAGTTCCTCCGGAAATGGGAGTGTAGTTGAAATTCCACTGGTATGTGTCTAAACCATCGGGGCCACAAATGACCTTTCCGGAATCACAAGCTGTGTAACAACCAGCAGGAACTGAACAAAGGTTAGGGCATGGATAAATTTCGTATGTGACCGTAGAGCTACAGCCAGTCACATCATGTGTGCCTGTAACGCTATACATCCCAGCAGTAGTGGTGGTATATGGATTCGCATTTCCTCCTGACCATGTGTAAGTCACATTGGGTTCGACAGGGTCTACTAAAAGTGTCACGGGAGCTCCTTCACACGGGAGCAGTGGCCAAGACCCAGGGGTCACAACTGGTGTTGCTTCTGACGTTAGTAAATGTGTGCTTGTAGCAGTGCATTGTGAGGTATTATCCGTAGAAACTAATGTGAATACTTCCGATCCGGATATCATATTCGCGCATATGCTGATAGTGTTTACATAACCGATTATTCCGGATGTGTTAGACCAAACATGACTCAGATTACCCGCCGGAGCAGATAAGTCCACACAATTACCGTCACACACAACTTCAGGTCCGGCAATGCCCGAAGGGACAGGCGGCCAAGACTTCACGTCTACGGGTGCTAAATCGACAGTACAACCCGTTCCATTATCGGTAATACTCGCTCCGTAACTTCCGGCTGCGTTAACGCTTAACACTGATCCAGTAGCAATAACATTTGACGGGTTTGACTGCCACCATGAGATAGTAGTTCCAGCTGTAGCCGTAGGAAATAACTCCAGTTCTTCAGTTCCCCCACCTATGCAGAACTTAAAATCACTGTCCACTGATACGACATATGCCATTTCTGGTGTGTCGTGGATTATCAGGGGAGCGAAGGCTTCAAATTCACAGCCATTAGCTAGTGTTGCAGTAACTGTAATGGGTAATACGTAAGGTCCAGTTCCCGAGCCTAATTGAGTGTATGAATGGGTGGCGTTAGCTCCATTGAATAATGCGTTTACATTAGGAATACCTAATGTTTCATCTCTGAAATTCCAATCGAAACTCACCGCTCCTGGGCAAGTAGCGGAGAAGTTCCCAGATTCTCCCACGCAAAGCTGAGTAGGAATAGACATGGATATATTTCCAGGGACAACTATACTCTCGCTGTATGTAGAAACGCAACCCGCGCTTGTAGTTACAGTGAGTTGTGTGTTAGGATTGGAGTTGCCGAATACACCCACGCATAATGGGTCCGCATATCCAACTGGTCCGTTAAGATTGTAATTAGCTGAAGTAATTACGACTCCTGGCATCGTGGTGGTTTCATCATCTAGACAAACCTCAGGCGTGTTCCCAGCTCCATCACAACTTATCTCAGGTGAGAAGTGCGCAATAATAGGAACGTTGACTTGCACAGATGAGACCACCGTACATGTACCCATGTTGTTAGAGCTGGCAACTTGACCAGATACGAAGGCTGTGTAATATCCAATCTCTGAGTATGAAAATGTAGGGGTTGCTGAGCTTGAGCTCTGTCCGTTTCCTGAACTCCAACTCGTGAAAGAAGTATTGCTGCTGCTGGATAATGAGAACCCCCAAACCTCACAGGAAGGTGTATTCTGTGTAGCATTAGCTGAGAATGTATATGGCTCTGGCTCACAGCAAGGTGGGTTAGGGCAAGGGTTGCTGCCGCCAGGAGATTCGGTAATTGTAATCCCGGCGGTAGCAGAACATATTCCAAAGTCAACCTCGACTTGATAGCTATAGCCCTGTGGGAGGTTAACGCCGCTCCAGTTGTGTGTTAAAGTAGCTGAGTTATTCGTTTGTGGTACTCCGTTACAAACCCATGAATAAGAGTAGCTAGGATCAAAGGGAGCTACTATCGTAGTACTAGCGGGTGAGCCGTTTGTTAATGTAGTGCCTGCTGACGTTGAAAGATTGAGAGAAGGTGTTGGCAATAGACTTATGGTAGTTCCAGCTGTTGAGGTACAGCCATTAAGGTCTATGGTGCTTACAGTGTACGTTCCTGCAGAAACAGGGTTAATGCTGCTCCCTGTTCCGCCAGAAGGGCTCCACGAGAAGCTCCCGAACTGGGATGCGTTATTAACAGTAATAGTTCCCGAAGTTCCCTGGCAGAAGTCTACCGCACTCAACGATGGTTCAGGAGATTTGTTAATATTGACATTCATCAGAAAATCGACATCGACAGAGCAAAGGCTGATGGAAGCAACGAGAGTGGCAGAGGCAGAAGTGCCAGAAAAGTCATTCCATTGAATATCCACGCCTTGCGTGCCTTGACCAGCTGAAACAGATCCTAAATAAGCCGGCACTATTTTCCACGTTATTTCTGCATCGGGATGCAGGGTGGAAATTGAATAAGACGATATGTTATTCGCACAAGGTGATCCACTGGCGATAATGCTAGTCGACGGGTCTATTGTGATCTCGTCTACGGCTAAACTGAACGGGTCAGACATGCAGTATGGAGCACTTGTCATTAAATACTGGGCTTCAAGGGTAAACGGACCTCCCATTCCCCATGTTACACTTGTGTAAAGCCCATCAAATGGTGTTAATGTGGGTAATCCACCGCCGGGATTTGCAGCTGTCGGTGTCCAAAAAATAGTCAAACCTGAACTCGCTACTCCTTCATATATGTAACTAGGGTATTGTGAGCAGACTTCTGTAGAGCCGGTAATCGATGTAGGCATGGGGATGTCCTCCACTGAGATGTATACGCTCTCGATGTTGTTGCAGTAGTCACCGATGTTTCCAGGTGATGTTGTCACAGTGTATGATGTGCTTCCTGCAGGCCAAACAACCTCAATCACCCCCGAACTGGTGTTAGTATATGGGATGTTAGGTGTAATAGACCAAATAAAATTCGTACCACTCGTCCCCGAGGCAGTGAAAGTAGTTGTAGTACCGACACATGCTGTATTGGCAATTGCGTTTGAATAAAGCTGGTATTCTGGTAGGATTAACACGTCTAAATGAGCGAACCCTTTACAATCGTCAGTAGAATGCTCTGGCAGACACTGAAGAAATTCGCTACTGTACTCAACGTCTATAGACCCTTGTCCAACGGCTCCCCACTGTACGGTTAGGGTAGGTGCTTCATCTTGAATAATATATCCGCCCGTAACGGTCCAGTCGTACTCCACGCTATTCCATTTAGTCATATTGTAAGACATGATAGAACCGGCACACACTATACTGGAACCATTAATAATACCATCAGCAGGTATGATAGGTACTTGAACTATAGTGGGTGTGTCACAGTGTGCGGGGGTGCAGTTATTTACACTTAACGAGATAGTCCCATACGGACCTAGTCCCCACGAAACGAAAATTTCATCAGTACCCTGTCCGGTGAAAGTGATGGGTGTGCCGTTAGAATCTAACACGTCCCAGAAATAATTACCACAATCTGCGTCAGTCCAGTAAGAAGAGGTGTCACCCTCACACAGAGTGCTTATCCAGAAAATTTCTGGACCTACCAGGTTATCAACTGTTACTTCTTCGGTATAGCTGTCAGAACACGTGCAGATTACATTCCCTTCGTTATCAAATACAGGGCTAGTAACAGTGAGCGTCACATCGTAAGTTCCAGGTGAGGTATAAATGTTCGAGGGGTTCTCTAGTTGTGAGGTAGTTCCGTCACCGAAATCCCAAGAAAATCCAGTTGCATTCAGGGAGCTTGCATTCGTGAATAGAATCGGTGCGTCAAGACAAGCCGATCCCGTGGAAGTGAATAGAGCTTGAGGTCCCTCTAGAATATTAACGCAAATCTCAAAAACTATAGGAGTGAACAAAGGACCCTGTGAAATAGTCACTTCAACATTGCCGCTACCGTAGTTGCCCCAAGCTATTGTTGCTTCGTTAGTTCCTGCACCTGCGACAACAGATCCGTTTTGGATAACCCAGCTATAAGTATAGCCTCCGCCTGCGTATGAGGGAGCGAAAGCGTCCATGGTAGAGGTCTCACAAACATTAATGC
>CAWVZZ010000080.1:0-8978 GCA_963934745.1 uncultured Flavobacteriales bacterium
AGAGAAACCTAGGTCTGTATCATAAACAATCCATCTGAATTTACCATCTAAAGAATCCGATCTCCAGTACCTGATGTTACCCCTGACATCTGGATTTGCGTAAAACGTCTGATGAACCCAAAAGTTAATAAAATTTCGAGTGTCCATAAGAGTAGTCACATATTCGTAATGTTCTTCTACGCTTAAATCATGTTTTTTTACATATGACAATAAGTTGAGATAGCTTGTCTTTTCACCGAAATCAAGAACTTGATATCCTTGAAGGATATCTAACCCCTCCAAAGGGATGTCGTAATTATTTGCGAAATAATGTTTGTTTATTTTTTCTCGAATATTATAAACGCCCCAATACTCAGAGTTAACGAATAAATGGGATGGTGATGACTGTTGTACATCTAAACCCGACTCAGAAGCGAGGGATGTGATCAATGCATCTTTGAATCTCAATGATCTGTAGTCATTACCTGAATGCCTTAAAATAAGGTGCTTATAAGCAACAGTATCTGAGCCGAATATTGCTGCGTTAAAACGATTGAGTCCATACTTATCTCGAGCAATAATTCTAAATGATTTTTCAGGATAGTAACGCGTCATCCCCCCGAATATTCGCAAGCCTGAGTTTTGCTGAATTATCCTATCACCGTCTTCATTAAAAATCTCAACGTGATTAAGTCTTTCATGTTTATAACTCCAATTTGCATTCCGATAATGACTTACTGTGGTATCATAATAGGCTCTGTGTCCGGGCACGTATAAACCTAGTACTTTATCGTATAAAAAATCCTCGGAGACATTTAATGAAATGACCTTAAACTTCGTTTCAAAACCCACGAAAAAGCTGTGTACATCCAGATCATAAACCTCATCGTTTACTTTGTGTCTTAATACGATGGACACTGTGGTGTCTATATAAATTGAGTCCGTTAAATTGCTGAACTCATCATCATATGAATATGCGAATTGCAAATCACAATCGTCACAATTTATTTTAAGATAAAAAGGTGAGTCATAAAACCCAGCTGTATGTGAAAACGTCATTTTGCATTCTTCCTGCGACATAAGGAGGGAAGAAAGCGGAAAAAACAGAACCAATAGAACCAGGTTTTTAATCATGTTCTAAAACTTTAAATTCTATCCTCCTATCTCTTTCATCCTTATAAATCTGGTGTCTACTGCCATATCCCACAAAAGTAATTAGGGACATATCGATACCTATTTTACTTAGGTACTCATAAACTCTTTCCGCTCTTACTTTTGATATGTAATCATTAACGAAATCATCTCCACTCCCACCATCAGCATGACCACCAATTTCTATACTTGAGCCTTCAATTTTGGATATGATTTGGCCTATATCATTTAACAACTTCTTATCATCATTACTAATCTCAGCACTTCCCTTTAAAAAATTAATACTACAAGAAATCTGAGTCAGAGATAATTCTATCCTACGGTTTTCAGCATGACTTTTCGCACTGCACTTGACACCGTCACGGCATCCGTTTAAAAGGTTTTCTTCTCCGTACCCTTCATATGATAATTGAGTGGAATCAACCCCGTTTTTCAATAGATAATGATATACGGACAGAGCTCTGTCAACAGATAAAACCATATTGCTTTTAGCATCTCCTTTCGAGTCGGTATGTCCCGCTATCTTAATATAAACGAACGGATTATCCTGAAGCATCTTAGAATATTCATCTAAAAAGGTAGAAACAGAAGGTTCTAGATCTGAGGTATTGCTTGAGAATTTAAAACTAACATTCGGCGATATGACTTCATCGTGAACGAGTTTAAATATCGAGTCGTTAGCTCTATAGTCTTTGTAACAGGGGCAAATGGAGTTTTTAACTTCCTCTGATATTTTATATTTATCTACTGGAATGAAGTCTCTAATCGAGTTTCGAATCCTATCATATCCAATGGTCCAATTATCAGCACAATCTTCCCAGTAATGAATACTTCTTTCATTTGAGAAATCACAAAACTGTTTTAATAGTATAGCTGACACGAAACCAGATTGATGCCAACCATTCCAACAATGTAGATAGACAGGTCCCACAGCGGTGTCAGTTATGGCGTTGTGTGTTAGTAGCAAGATGCTATCTAATTCGGTGTCGGTGTTGCCGCCGATTTGGAAGTAATGCAACGTGTCTACACTTTCGGTGTTGTAAATAACTTTAGGGGCCGTTTCGAAATTTTCAGTGTACAAATAAACTGAAGCCGAAAATCCGTTGTCTAATAATGCATGCAAACCGTCAAGTGGCAGTGGGTTTTTATTCCCTCTTTTATTCGTCTTATGATAATAATTATTTCCCCCACCTCTATATGCCACTCCATGAAGCACCACCCTAAAGTTCCTAGTGCCGTATAAATCGTCATAACCATTGCCCCTATTGTCTGTGATCTTATCCTGCACACACTCCACACCATATCTGGATTTATAATCCTCGAACTGTGCTGTCACTACTCTCACCGAATCTTCAGAAGAAATGATAGTATCTAAAGACAACTCCGGACCCGATTCTGGAGTCAAACTTACTTGATGACTGTTCAACAGGAAGGTAGACGATGTTAAAGAAATCAATAACAAAAAACAGATAACACAGGTATACTTACTCGACATTCCTTAAATAATTAACAGCTGAAAAATAGCAATAATTTATAACAATTACAGAGACACTAACCCCAATCACATTATTTTAATCAAGCCCGAAGTGTTAGCAACAGTTCAATCCAAATAATAAGAATCCGACTCCCTATTGTATTGAAATTCCGGGACGTTAATGTTATGTTCTATGTAAAGGGTTCGCTCATTATTTATGAACGTCTCAAGGTCGCCCTTGCTCTTCTCAGTCATCTCTAACTGGAGAGCTTCCGCTTTCGTGATGGGTAGAATGTTGTAGATTCTCTTATCGTTCTGCTTATGGACGTACACCCAATGAAGATGGAATCCCACATCCCGGAAATGCACCTCGCCTATTGAGTCCCTGTAAAGCGAGAACTGCAATGAGGAACCTCCATCGGTGTGTACCCTTCTTTGATTGCTGATGATGTTTCCTAAAGACCAAACGATCAACTTCTCCCCCACATACTCTATAGGCTGAACCCAGTGCGGATGGCCTCCTATCACGATGTCTGCTCCATTATCAAATAACCATTCACCCCATGATTTTTGGAACTTATCGGGAAAGGATTTATACTCGGCACCCCAGTGCGCTATCGCAATGATCTTATCCACTTCTAAGGATTTCGCTTTCTCTAGATCCGCAAGCATTTCTTCCTCATCAAACATATTCACTATAGTAGGGAGCTTTGTGACTAGACCGTTAGTTCCATAAGTGAAATTAAGCAAAGCCACTCGTATCCCATCCTTCTCAATTACAAGGGGATAGTTCGTGCTCCTCTCAGTGGAGTCAACATAGGTGCCCAGATGAGGCATGTTGAGCGAGTCAAGATAATTTATAGTTCTTATTAGACCCTTTGCGCGTCTATCGTTGCTGTGATTGTTAGCAGTCGTTAATACATCTATCCCGGCTCTCTGAATAGCCCTCGCATATTCGTCAGGGGCACAAAACTGCGGGTACCCTTTGTGAGGTGGTCCAGCTAGTGTTACCTCTAGGTTCGCTATCGCAAAATCAACACCATTAATCATCGAGTGAGTATACTCAAAGTAAGTATCGAACTCATAACCGCCAACAGAATCTCTAGCTGCATTAATTTGGGTGTCGTGCATCATGAAATCTCCCATAAACAAAAAACTCACCTCAGGTTCGACAAAAGGTTCGACTTCGACCTTAGTTTCAGGTGCAGCTTTAGGCTTGACTTCCTGACACGACGTGGATATACTCAAGGCAAGTAAAAGGCAGAATGGAATTCTATTGAACATGATGTGATATTTTAAAGCTGAACGAAAAATACAATATTAATTCTATTCATGGGTCGTGTTATACATTAGACTTGTAGATTTCAAGATAAGTGTGTAGATTACTTCTCTTAAGAACTTTCTAGGCTTCAGACTACAACTTAGTTTACACAAAGAATATTATACACATGGAATTGATAGGGGCATTAGTAATAGGGGTAGTTGTGGGAGTGTTAGTTATTCTTTTATTAAAATCTAAGACCAAAGGCGACTCCTCCCAGATAGACTTTACGGAAATATTAGAATTAGAGAAGAGTATTTCGTCTAAAGAAGAAATAATAAACGGCCTCGGAGTGGATATAAAAGTACTAGAAGCTAGTTTGGGAGGTTTTGAGAAGCTCAAAACAGAACTAACTACTATCAAGGAAAAACTTTCAAGTACGGAGACTGAGCGGAACCAGTTAAAAACACTTAACACAACCCTCGAGGGCAAGGAAGAATCAAGGAATGCAGAATTCGTAAAGTCCATTGATAAAACCATTACGCTACAAGACTCCTTGAAATTAGAGAAAGAGCGATTAAACGATGAACGAGTAAAAGAGAAGGAAGAGGAATTCGATGAGATGAAAAGACTTTGGGGAGAACACGAGAAGGATGTGGAGAAGCATATCCGAATGGTCTGTAAAGACCAGCTCCTTAAATACATCTCTCAGGAGGACTTCCCCTACCCTAGAAACAAACCCGACAACACGATAGAAATTTCCAATCAGCTAATCGTGTTTGATGCAAAAAGCCCAGGAGGAGATGATCTCAGTAATTTCCCTAAATACATAAAGCTCCAAACAGACTCTCTAAAGAAGTACGCAAAACACAGCGACGTAAAGAAAGATTTGTTCCTCGTCATTCCCTCAAACACATTGAAGGTAATAAAGCAGTTCACCTACAACATGGGCGATTACAACGTGTATGTCATTACGAAAGATTCTCTAGAGCCCATAATCCTCAGCCTAAAGAAAATCCAGGACTTCGAAATGGTCGAGAAACTAAGCCCAGAGGATAGAGATGAGATTTGCCGGATAATCGGAAAGTTCGCCCATACTACAAAGAGAAGAATTCAGATAGATCAGTTTTTTGCAGACGAGTTTTTAGATACTTTGAAAAAAGCGAAAACTCAACTCCCCAAAGACATCTTAGATCAGGTCATAGAATTTGAAGGCGCCGAGAAACTCAACCCTCCAATGGAAAAGCGTAACAAAAAAATCCTCATCGAGGACCTCACGAATAAAAAAATAGAACTTACGAAGGAAATCGAAATCCGTGACATCCCTGCCATCGATGCGAAAATCACCTTTAAGGATAGTGGGGAGTAAGGTGAGCGCATGGCATAATTAGATATTAATAAAGATGAAAAAAGTATATTATTTATGCCTGACTGCATCTTTATTTGTATTCAGTTGTGCTAGTCATAGTTACTTACCTGAAATCTCAACACCCACACAAGTCCAGAGTGTCTTAATTAAAGAAAGCGAAAAATTACCTTTATATATTAATTCATTTGCCCTATTAGACAATGACTTATGACTTCATTAATGTTAATGCAACCAAAGAATTAGTCACAAGCAACAGTAGAATGCTAAACGAAAGTATTTTTCTAAAGTGACAGCCAGTGACTTAATCAGTGTCGTAAAAAATGATTTCAAACATTCTCTACTACAGCAACTCAATTCGGACATAGACTTTTTTAAAAAATAAAAAAACTCAATAAGTTAGTGCCTAACCAGTTTGGGTTACACATTAATTGCACTTAATAGATTATAGGATATAATACTGAACACGAGTAAGGGTGTTGTTGGCGAGCAACCCATTGGGTTTATTCATCTTATCTTCAACCCGATATCGAGAATGCGAAAAAAATAGGGTTTTGGGCATGTACGGCTCTGGTCATTGGGAATATGATAGGGTCTGGGATTTTTATGTTGCCTGCTGCACTAGCGGCATATGGGGGGATAAGTCTCGTAGGATGGATAGTTGCGTCATTGGGGGCTGTGCTGTTAGCCGTGGTTTTCGGGTGGCTGGGGCAGCTGGCGCCGGGCGCTAATGGGGGGCCTTTTGCATATACGAGATTGGGGATGGGCGACTTTCCCGCGTACATGGTGGCGTGGGGTTATTGGACCTCGATATGGTTTGCGAATACTGCCATTACCGTTGCACTAGTGGGGTATCTGGCTGTCTTTTTTCCATTGATAGGGAAATCTGCCGGGGTGGCGATAATTACGGGTTTGGGATTTATATGGTTCTTTACGTGGATTAATTCAAAGGACATTAAGACTGTTGCTGCGGTCTCGATTATTACTACTTTACTGAAAATTACACCGATTTTTCTAATAGGAATTTGGGGGTTGTTTTATGTCCAAACCGAAAACTTCACCCCCTTTAACTTAAGTGGCGAGACGAACTTTTCAGCCATTATGAGTACTACCGTGCTCACCTTCTTTGCCTTTTTAGGAATGGAGAGCGCTACTATACCCAGTGGGAGTGTAAGAGATTCTGCAAGAACCGTGAAACGAGCTACTATGTTCGGCACGCTTGTTACTGTGGTTGCGTACATACTTAGCTCTATTGCGATTATGGGGATTATTCCCGCTGAGGTTCTGTCGAAATCCAGTGCACCATTTGCGGATGCTGCGGCGGTGTTCTGGGGAGAGTCTGCTCGTTATATGGTAGCCGCAGGAGCCGTGCTGGCGACTATGGGAGCCCTTAACGGATGGATACTCATGCAGGGCACTATCCCTTTAGCAGCTGCAAAGGCAGGTTTATTCCCTAGGGTTTTCGGAAAAATCAACAGCACTAACTCCCCCATCTCCGGTATAGTGATATCAAGCGCTCTAGTCTCAGTCCTAATGCTAGTCAACTACTCGAGCAGTTTAGTTGAAACGTTCTCCTTTATGATGGAGCTCACTACCCTAGCCGTCACATTGCCGTACCTGCTTTCAATAGCTAGTCTAGTCATACTTTCTAAGAGAAGTGTCGCGGGATATTACACGAAAATTGCAGTGTCGATTGTAACCTTCGCGTTTACATTAGGGATAATAATGTGGAGTAGTAGTGAAGTATTAATTTGGGGCTTCGGATTACTATTATTAGGAGTGCCTTTATACTTTTGGCTTACAAGAAAAAACTCAGTTCAAAATGGAAAATAACAGCGAGAAGTTTTTTATAGATCCTGACATCACAGTAGCTGAAACTTTGCCTTCTAGATTTTATAAAAGTCAGGAGATATTCGATAGGTTGAAAGAGACCGTGTTTTTAAAGTCTTGGCAGTGGATAGGAGATTCTGTAAGTCTCGTTCCCTTATCGGAAATGGTGTACCCCTTCGTGATGCTCCCAGATTGTATCACTGAGCCACTACTGCTTGTTCGAGATAATAAGAATGGCGTGAAGTGCCTTAGCAATGTCTGCACCCACCGAGGAAATATCGTAGCCGCAAACCCCGGAAAAGCAAAGAGCCTTACGTGCATGTACCACGGGCGTCAATTCGATTTGGACGGAAACTTTAAGCGTATGCCAGAGTTCTCTCAGGCTAAGAATTTCCCTCGCCCCTGCGAAGGTTTACGTGAATTCGCCCTTGCTGACCTTTGTGGACATTTATTTGTCTCTCTAGAGCCAGCATTCGACTTCTCGGAGATTCTAGAAACCATGAACGAGCGCATAGGGTTCCTTCCACTAGATGAGTTCAAACGCAACGACATCATGAACAAGGACTATATCGTAAACTGCCATTGGGCTCTCTACTGCGATAACTACCTCGAAGGCTTCCACATCCCATTCGTTCACGAAGAGCTTAACAGCGTTCTAGATTACGGCAATTATAAAACTGAGATGTACCCTCATATGAATCTACAGATAGGATATTCTGTTGGCGGCACAGAAGTTTTCGACCTACCCGAGGGCCATATAGATTATGGAAAGGACGTTGCAGCATATTATTACTGGGTGTTTCCTAACATGATGTTCAGCTTCTACCCCTGGGGACTTTCCATAAATATCGTGAAGCCTTTAAGTTTAAATAAAACCAAAGTCAGTTTCATCACCTACATCTACGACGAAACGAAACTCGAAGCCGGAGCCGGATCCTTGCTTGATAAGGTCGAGCGAGAAGATGAATTCGTAGTGGAAGGAGTTCATAAAGGAGTGCAGTCAAGGTTCTACACCTCAGGACGTTTCTCCCCTACTAAGGAACAGGGAGTTCACCAGTTCCATGGACTGCTAGCGAAATATTTAAACGAGGGGTGATGAGTGTATTCGATAAGTTAACTCCTGAAGAACGCAGGGTCATCGTAGGTAAGGGCACAGAAGCGCCGTTCAGCGGAGAATACAACGACCATTACGAACACGGAGTTTACCAATGTCGGGCTTGCTCGACTGACCTCTATACGTCCGTAGCGAAGTTCAAGAGCGGATGTGGGTGGCCATCTTTTGACGACGAGATTTCTGGAGCTGTAGTGAGGCACACTGACATGAGCGGTGGAATGACGAGAATAGAGATATGCTGCGCGAACTGCGACGGACATCTAGGCCATGTCTTTGAGGGGGAAGCATTAACTGAGAAAAGCGTGAGGCACTGCGTGAATTCGGTGAGCTTAAGGTTTGTGGAATCTAAATCGACATAGGGATCTCCATGAGGAGGATCCTGGAGTTTTTTTCTGCTGTAATTTTAATAGAATCAGCATTCCAAATCCCCTACCGCCCGCTATGGCATCGTCGTTAAGAACCCTCAAAACCCCCGAAATGCATACGCTCGGGATTGTGGTAATTAGCAAAGCTGAAAGTGTGGTTTACTTTTAACCATCCATGATCCGCGCTCCCACGGGTATCAGCTCTGTGTATGACGGTATTCAAGATTTACCTCTCCATTTATTTAAACCTGAGATTCACTACCAGATTAAATTCATCGTATATCATGTTGTCACCTAGTCCATCAAAGAAACTACCCGAACCGTATCTGATATTAAATTCAGTTCTGTCAATTTTAATATCTGAAGTAGCAGTGTTTCCGTTGATAGTAACAGTAAAAGCAATCGCCTTCGTTATACCCTTGATAGTGATATCAGCT
>CAWVZZ010000081.1:0-8905 GCA_963934745.1 uncultured Flavobacteriales bacterium
GGGCATAATAATCACCACCAGTAAAATCCTCAGTAGGCCATCCAGAAGCATCAAACCCCGAGAAGTTTCCATAGGTAGCAAACCTAACCCCAGTGTGCAGTGTGACCTTCTTTTTATTAAAAATTACCGCATCTACAGCACCCACATTAACTCCAGCAAAGTAATTTAAGTAAGAGACGTGAATTACCCCGTTGGAGCTACTGTCCACAAGTGATGGATTGTAAGAAGCCGCATGACCATATGGTTTTGTGTCAGCCACGATCTTTCCACCCAGAGCTGAACTTCTAGCATCTATAGCGAGTTCTAGTGGAGTAGAAACCCACACAGTTTCCTGCGCACACACCCCACCAACAATAGGCGAGATAATCATCAGTATTGCAATGTGCAGGGCTTTAATTCTCATCTGTAAGGAATAATCTAGCTGAATTCAATGGGTGAATCTACTTTTTCGTTAAGCAAGGCTCTCTTCACTACCTCGTTCATCTTTGTCGCGTAAGTAAATTTCATTCCGCGTATATATCTAGAGTCAATTTCCTCAATATCCTGCCTGTTCCTTTCACACAGAATAATCTCCTTTATGCCAGCTCGTTTCGCGGCTAGTATTTTCTCCTTAATGCCTCCCACGGGTAATACTTGACCTCTGAGGGTTATCTCTCCGCTCATAGCTAGGTATTTCCTTACTTTCTTTTGTGAGAAGGCCGAGGCCAAAGCAGTCAGCATCGTTATCCCCGCACTAGGTCCATCTTTTTTAATGGCGCCTTGAGGCACGTGCACGTGCACATTCCATTTATCGAATATCGCAGTGTCTAGTCCTAATTCTCTAGCATGTGCTTTCAGGTACTCAAGAGCAATGATGGCACTTTCTTTCATTACATCCCCTAGATTTCCAGTTAGAGTTAGTTTTCCCTTACCCGGAGTTAGCGAAGTTTCAATGAAAAGAATATCGCCTCCTGTTGGTGTCCAGGCAAGCCCGGTTACTACACCCGCAACATCGTTGTTCTGGTATTTATCTCTCTCACGTGGTCGCCCCATAATGTTAGATAAATCTTCAGGCTTTACGACAATTGTGAAGGGCTCTTCCATAGCCATTTCCTTTGCTCTGTTACGAACAATTTTTGCCACCCTTTTCTCCAATCCACGTACACCCGACTCATTAGTGTATAGTTCAACGACCTTCTCCAATGTTGCCGTAGGTATTTGAATTTCAGTTTTCTTAAGACCTGATTCTTTAATCTGCTTTGGAAGCAAATGTCTTTTAGCGATCTGAACCTTTTCTTGTATGGTATAACCAGATACTTCGATTATTTCCATCCTATCCCTTAGGGCAGGGTGGATGCTAGATAAATCATTACAGGTAGCAATGAACATCACCCTGCTTAGATCGTAATCTAGGTCTAGGTAGTTGTCGTGGAAGGTGCTGTTTTGTTCTGGATCTAGAACCTCAAGCAGGGCAGAAGACGGATCCCCTCTGTGGTCAGAACCCAGTTTGTCAATTTCATCCAGCACAAATAACGGATTTGAAGTCCCCGCTTTTTTCAAGTTCTGCAATATCCTACCCGGCATAGCTCCTATGTAGGTCTTTCTATGCCCTCTAATTTCTGCTTCGTCCCTCAATCCCCCTAGGCTCATCCTCACATACTTCCTACCCAGAGCGTTAGCGATGCTCTTCCCTAAAGATGTCTTTCCCACTCCCGGAGGTCCGTAAAGACAAATAATAGGCGCCTTCAAATCCCCCTTAATTTTCAGTACAGCTAGATGCTCAATAATTCTCTCTTTCACTTCGTCCAAACCGTAGTGATCGCCATTGAGAACTTTCACAGCATTTTTCAAGTTGAAATTATCTTTCGACTTCTCATCCCATGGAAGGTCCAGTAATAGTTCGATGTAGCTCGACTGCATACTGTATTCTGCCGCTTGAGGATTCATGCGTTCAAGCTTTGTAATCTCCTTGTCGAAAGCCTCCTGAGCTTGCTCTGGCCAAATCTTCTTTTCCGCTCTCGATTTCTTATCTGCAATCTCTTCCTTCAACGGGTTAGCACCTAACTCTTCTTGAATCTGCTTCATCTGTTGATTCAAAAAGAACTCCCTTTGTTGCTGGTCTAAGTCGCTTTTCACCTTGCTCTGAATGTCGTTCTTTAGCTCAAGCATCTGCTTCTCCTTGTGAAGCATCTCCAGAACTTTATTAGCTCTTTTTTCAAGGGATTCTATCTCCAGAACTTTTTGCTTGTCTTCAACGGATGCATTCATATTAGAACCTATGAAGTTTACTAAGAAGCCCAGTCTCTTAATGTTTTTTATAGCGCCTGCTGCTTCAGTAGGGATGGTCGGACTCATCTTAATGATCTCAGTAGCTAGTTCTTTCAGGGACTCGATTAACGCCTGAGTAGCTTTCGTGTCTGGCACCTCTTCAATCCCTCCAAACGCGCTCACTTTTCCCTTTAAAAAAGGATTCTCTTGTGTAACTTCTTCTAGCTTAAATCTCCTCTCACCTTGTAAAATAACGGTCTTAGTGCCGTCGGGCATTCTCAACATTTTCACGATCCTAGCGACCGTACCTACTTGATAAAGGTCTTCTCCTCCGGGGATCTCGACGTCTAAGTCTTTTTGGGCTATCACACCTATAGAAATCTTCTTGTTACTAGCCTCTTTAATTAGGCTCAAAGACCTATCTCTGCCTACAGTTATGGGAATTACAACACCTGGGAACAAGACCGTATTACGCAATGAAAGTATGGGTAACTCTTCAGGGATATTTCTCTTGTGAATTTTTTTCTCATCCTCCTCAGATATCAACGGAATGACTTCGTTGTCTGAGTTTTCTACGGGAAGAAATCGAAAATTTGTATCTGAATCTTTCATTTGTAATCGTATATATCAAAACTCTTAACGCAAGTCACGTGCCAATCGTATTTCATCAAATTCTATGACACCATGTCATATTCATTGTGTCATTAAGTGTAAATCACCTCTGCACACTAACTCTATCGTCCTGTGACTCCTTGAATAACGCCCGTATTTTATCTGCACCTTCATCTCCTAACTGTATGTCCCGCCTTGCCATTACAGTCCTAGCAGTCGAAATAGCTTTTTCTATCTCATGTGCACTGCAATTTTCCGACCCGCCCCAAGAAAAGGAAGGTATGTGTTTCGCTGGGGTTTCGAATATATTGCAAAAGGCACCCACAACTGTGCCCGTGTTGAACGAGGTGTTGATTGCTGTTTTACTGTGATCGCCCATAAGTATGCCGCAGAAAATGCTGCCTGTTGTTAAGATTGATTTTTCTGATTGGGACCAAATCCCCACTTCTCCATATGTATTCTTTAAATTACTAGACACTGTCCCAGCTCCAAGGTTACACCATGACCCTATAACACTATTTCCTAAAAACCCACCGTGGGCTTTGTTCGTGTAGTCGTGGATCACCACGTTGTTAAGTTCGCCACCCACCTTGCAATGTGCGCCAATAGAGGTAGGTCCATATATTTGGGACCCCATTTTCAGTTGACTATTAGGACCTAACACGAATGGACCTCTAATATTAGACCCCTCCATGACTTCGGAATTTGCTCCAAGTATCACCTCACCATTCTCAGTGTTAATGGTACCGCTTCGGATTTTCGCACCTGGCGCCACATGAACCCTCTCTAGTTCCCCGTGAAATATCACTCCACTAAGTGCCCAAGCCTCCCTTTCGTCCTCGCATAAAGTCCTGGCACTCCAAGCGCGTTTCATGCGTTCTAAATCCTCATTTATCCCATTACCGCACTGCTCGAAGTAATCTTTCGGGGATGTTGCGAGAGGAGCCACTACTCCTTTGCCGACGATGTGTTCTCCAGCACCTTCAGCCTCTGCAAGTAAAATACCATCCTCCTCCCATCTGTCTCCGGCCTTCATTTTCAGTACTACTTCTATAGCCTGTGTTGTGGGGAAAAGTCTCGAGTTGAGGCTGATTAGAGTTTTAACTTTATGATCTAAGGCTTCTTTCCATTGGGTGCTGATAGATCTAGCACCGAAATGAAGAGTTGACGCACTTCTGCCTAGATTTAATGGATAGATTAAATCACTTTTTGAGTCTGAAAAAAACCGTACTTGTGTCATAAAGCAAACTTAAACCCAGTTAGTGGTATAATTAACATTATCTTTCTGCTTGATGATGAACTATTCAACTAAGATTATTATTGTCTTTGTGGTGCTTTTTACAAGTACTGTCAGCTTAGCTTTTTCTCAGATGAACGTCTCTCAAACCATGACCCCTACCCAGTACGTAAACAATGTTTTGCTCGGGGAGGGAGTAACAGCTACTAATGTTCAGTTCTCTGGTTCAATGGAACAAATAGGCTATCTAACGGATGGCGGAACAGGATTCTCTCTCGAAAGTGGAATCATATTAAGTACAGATCTTGCGACCAATCCAGCCACATGTGACCCAGCAGGATGCGGTACTTGTGTCGGCCTTGGAAGTGACCCTGATTTGCTTACCGTTGCAAATTCTGTACCTCCTTTAATAGGTGAGACTTTTAGTGTGTCTGGAGTTTTCGATGTGTGTATTCTAGAATTTGATTTTCAACCTTCTGGGGATTTCGTTTCGTTTAATTACATTTTCGGGTCAGACGAGTACCTTGTTTATGTAAACTCAGCCTATAATGATGTTTTCGGTTTCTTCCTTTCGGGACCTGGTATAACTGGACCCTATGCTTCTCCGGCTGGATTTCCAGATGGATCTGTAAATATCGCCTCTGTCCCTGATACTGACCCAGCACTTCCCATTACTATTAGTTCTGTAAATGATGTTACAAATCCTGAATATTACATAGACAACCCTAATGCTACTGAGGCTCCTTGTATTAATGGATATACTATGCCATTCACGGCATCCTATCCCGTTAGTTGTGGATTGACGTATCATATTAAGCTTGCTATAGCTGACGGTTCTGATAACTGGTTAGAGTCTATTGTTGTTCTGGAAGAGGGCAGTTTCGGTTCACCTATCCCCACCGAATACGAAGCTACAGCAGCTCCAGAGTGCGACCCCGACCCGTTAGATGATGTCGTAATTTACTGTGCTTGGGAAGATTGTGGCATTTCAACGATTACAATCAGTCGCCCTTGCCTTGTTCCTTCTGTTTATCCTTTTCCATTCCAAATCCTTGTCGACCCCCTCTCTGAAGCATCATTTACATTGGATATTGAAGGACTACCCTCGGCCGCAACTATCCCTATAGGTGAGTATGATATTGCACTTCAGTTTAATGTCCCTCAAGATTTTATTGATGAGGGTACGGAAGAACTTATCCTTAATATTGTGAGCGGTACTACTGAAAGTCAAGTAAGCATTTTTTTATATGACACTCCACCATTAGAGGCGATTACCCCTGAAGTAGTCACAGCTCTTTGTGACGAATACGAAACGGTTTGTGTTGAATTAATTCAGGACCCCTTATTAGAATATCCTCCTGTTGATTATAACTGGACGATTAACGGGATTGCTTACGGTTCGGAGATATGTCTAGATCATACTTCACTAACCAACCATCTTTTCGAGATTTACATTCACGATGGTTGTGACAGAACATTATATCTGCAGACTCTATTTGAAGTTCCATACGAAGAGCTATTAGTGACCTTACCTCCAGACACGCTTTTATGTAATGGAGCTGAAGCTCCACTAATTTTAGAGGTAGATGGCGGTCAACCTCCATACCAAGTATTCTGGGAGAACTTCCCGTCTGATGACTACGAATATACAGTCTCTCCTCCGGTGGGGACTAACTATGTAGTAACGGTCGTAGATAATTGTGAGTATTCGAACTCTGAAACAATGAGGGTTGATGTAGAATCACTTGCTTCAACAATTGTCAGATACGATCTCGGTGATGATGAGTATGCCTTCGATGTAATTACTATGCCCGAAGAACCCTTTCCTGGAGCTTTCAATTATCTATGGGATTTCGGCGACGGAACTTACGGCTACGAGAAAGAGATAACTCATAGCTATGACGGACTTGACGAGTACGATGCTTTCGTTACCGTCACCTCTAATAACGGCTGCTTCGATGTTGCTACTGTTCACTTGTACGGTTCTGTAATCCTGTATATCCCTTCAGCATTCACACCGAATAATGACGGATTGAACGACGGGTTCCAAGTCGTAGGTCGACAAATCGAGTCATTCGAATTATTCGTTTACAACCGTTGGGGTGATATTGTGTACACTAGTAATTCACTCGATGACGCTTGGATTGGCAATGTGTCTGGTGGAGATTACTTCGCTCCAGATGGCCTTTACTCGTGGGTGATTAAGGTACAGGGTTTCGACGTAGATGCTGAGGAATTAAGAGGCGTCGTTCATCTGTTGAGATAGATTTTTATCCTGTCTTTTGAGTGAAATGGTAATTAACCTTAAAGTATTCACATCTAATTGCTTTCAGTAGAGATTATTGTCTTAAGTTGCGTTCATTAGCAACAATAAACCTGCATTATAAATTTTACATGGCACGCAAGAAAAGATCAAAAGAATTACAACCTAATATTAAAGTAAGGCTTGACCGTAGAACTATCATTACTGTACGGGATCGAAGTAAACTGGATTTTTGGAGGGAAAAATATCCTAACCTCGAAATCCTGGAAGAGTCATATGATAAAGTTGAGCAGATCCCTGTAGTACCTTCTAGACGAAAGGGCGCAGCGAAGAAGCCTACGGCAAAAAAGCCAGCTGTCAAGGAGCCTGCAGCAAAGAAACCCACTGCAAAAAAGTAATCAGATATTATTTTAGAATTACACACTCATTAAAACCTTCAATAAAAAAGGGATGACCATTTGGTCATCCCTTTTTTATTTCCTTTTGTTCGCTAGTATCTTACAAAACCACCTCCTAAACCACCTCTCTGTTCCAAGGAGCGAAAGCTAGTTGCTCGCGACCTTTCTTTGTTAGCGTATATCCATCTTTATTCTGGATAAGTCCATCTAAGTACAAGTTCGTAATTCTCTCACCGATGCGAGCTTGACCTACATGAAGATCTGTGTCAGCTTCAATGCGTTTCCAGAAGTTTCGTTCTAGAACACTTAGTCGGATGTGGCTTTGGTTTTCCAATTTGAAGTTTTGGATGATGTCTAAGATCATGAAATCGTACTTGTCCATTTGCATGCTAATGAGGGATTAGAGGGGTTAGAGTTTGAATGCAATTTAGCCGTATAAATAATACAAAGCACAATGCAATACGCCCAGATATTAACGTGTTGTTAACGAAACCGTCCTGATTGTTAGTAACATGTTAATTGCGTATAAGAGAGCTAAATCTGTTTGAAGTAAATAAAAAATCTACTGAGATATCTTATGTCTCTCTCAGGAAAGTTCGAAGGCTTGAACTGAGAATGAAATTTTATTGCCTTATGCTTTGTGTCCCAGGCACATGCAGAAATCCGAACCTTTTCCTCCCTACAGTTTTTGAGTAAACTCTCAAGTTCACTTTCGCAAATGTCTTCACTCCATCTTATCATAACAGTTTGTCTTTTAGATAAAAGCTGTTCGATTTTGTTTTTATTTGAAATTTCGACAATGCTAGAAGGTGTCGAGGTGAGGAACTTCATCCACTTGTTTTGGGCTTGAACGATTTTGCCTTTTGCGGGACTTAGAAAGATGATATGTTTCCATTTGCTCGGTGGGTCCTGTCCACGGAATTTCCAGCCATTGAGTTTGAGCCAAAACTTCACCAGTCTTTTTCTCAGCACGAAATATGTAGTGATTCTAAATTTCATTCCAAGATCCCATTATGGTTTCACCAGCGGTTAAGTATTTATCCAAGACTTTCTCAAACTTCACCCTTTCCATTAACACTGCTCCTAGAGACTTAAGGTGATCATTCATTATTTGACAATCTATAGGACCAAACCCTAACGGCTCTATCTTCTTAACAAGGTGTATGAGTGCAACTTTAGATGCGTTAGTCGCTAAGGCGAACATGCTCTCCCCGAAGAACATTTTCCCAATTGAAATTCCGTAAAGCCCGCCCACGAGCTTATCTCCCTCCCAAACCTCAACGGAATGTCCCACCCCTAATTCGTGCAGCCTGCAATATGCATCCACTATTTCATCCCCTATCCAAGTCTCCTGTATATTTCCCCTAGAAGCCTTCGCGCAGTTGATTACAACGTCCTTAAAGCAAGTGTCGAAAGTAACGGTGTATCTCTGACGATTTAACTCATTCCGCATGCTCTTGTGAATCTTAATTCCTGTAAGAGGGATTATGGCTCTTTGAGGTGGAGTCCACCACATCTTCATCTCACCTGGGTTATACCATGGAAAGATCCCCCTTTCATATGCAGCTATTAACCTGGCTGGTTCAAGGTCTCCACCCACTGCTATCAAACCATCAATATTAGCTTCCTCAGATTTAGGGAAATCTAGGTTTTTATCTAATAGGGTGATTTGCATTGAGCGAAGGTAAATCGGTGCGACCTTGCGAACGTGAATTCGAGAGAGAAAAATATTAAAAGTAAGTGGCCCGACGAGATTAAGCGGTTGGCTGAACGGTTGAGTGCTGAGCTTCCGGGGTTGAAAGCACAATTGATGGCGGCACCGCCATTTAGGGAGGGGTCGTTCTCTGTTGCCGATATTGAAGGGGCTAGGCAGGCGTCTGTGTTGTGGCTGATGTATCCTGGGGTTGGAGATGGTGTGGAGGGAGTGCTGATTCTGCGAGCGAAGTACGATGGGGTGCATAGTATGCAGGTGGGATTGCCTGGAGGAGAAAGGGATGCCGTCGATGTAGATGATTTGGGGGCTGCTCTTCGAGAATGTGAAGAGGAAATAGGAGTGACGGTAGGAAGGGGTGATGTTGTAGGTGCTCTTTCGCCATTGTATATCCCCCCAAGTAATTTCCTTGTGAGGCCTTATGTTGCATGGTTGCG
>CAWVZZ010000082.1:0-8905 GCA_963934745.1 uncultured Flavobacteriales bacterium
AACCCCATCAACTGGCGTCGTGTACTGGTAGAATTCATATTCCGCTCGAGCAGGAGAAAGGCTGAGGGTGTTTTCCGTCTCAGCTCGGATGTAGAACTTCCATTCGACGGCTTCGGCTGGTGTGAACGGGAGGTTCGCGGAATAAATTCCTGTGCCATCGTCCGTCATCGGGTAGGGGGTGAAATGGGAGTTGTGCGGGCTAGTAGTAGCCATCAGTGTTACGTCTGTGGCTCCCATTACTTGTGTGGTAATCTGGTGGTAATATCCGGTGGCGTCAGCAAAATCTCCTAAGATGTCGACGGAAGAAATTTCGGGTGAGGTTTGGTCTATAGAGTAATGGGACAAAAGATACTCGCGGCGAGCCTCCACAGTCGAAAGTATCCCGCCGAAACCCCAGCCATACCAAATCGCCTCCTCGACGTTCTGCGTGAACTGGTTCATGGTGAAAAGCTTGTTGTTGTCAGCAGAAACGGCGTCGTAGGCTAAGCTCTGCATCGCATATACTTCAGCGGCTATTGCAGTGGGGTCAAGTGATTCCTGGATTATCGTGCGAATGTGGGCTTCGTACTGTTTACGGTAGAGCGGGTCATTGAGAAGGAGGTGGGTGAGAGGTTTTCCTTCATCGGCCGCGGCTCCATCGTAAATATCGTACTCATATAACGACTCCGGTGAGTAATAGTCCCACCCCAATATGGCACCTATAAATGAGTTGTCGAGATCCCAGGGAATCATCTGCCACAAGCCATTTTCAGTTAGGTACAAATAGTAGTTGTGCACGTAATATCCGTTGTAGGTATCAAGATTAGATACGACTTGATTTACGGCAAGAGCCCACAAAACCCTATCGACGTTCAGAATCTCGGAGATGTTTTCTGGATCGTTATTTACGGTGTTTGTGAGTTCTATTAATTCAGCCCACCCATACTCGGATTTGAGTACGTAACTGTCGTAGTAATCAGTGCTATCTAACCCCATCCAATGCATAGTTGGGGGGTTGTATTCTTCGCCGTTCTCGATGCAAAACACTCCGGAGGGGTCGCATTTAAAAAGGGCCCCATCTTGTTCGCTAAAATGCTTCTTGAGGAATTGTTTGTTTATGGATTCCGTGTTTACGTAGATACCTGTGTAGTCGCCTTGAGTGTTGAGCGCGAGAAGATTTACTTCTGGCGTGGGGAGATAGCGTCGGTAAATTAGTGCTGCCATATATTCCTTAGCAAAAGTGGGGTCGAGCCATGCGTTCGCTAGTTTGATTTTATGATACCCCATAAGTTCGCTCTCCTCGCTCCAAAAGTTAAAGTCGAGGTTGTATGGAAGTTTTGGGCTGCCATTATCGTTAGGTAAGCAAAATGTGGAGTTTCCCTTGTATCTCACGGCCACGCTATCAACGGTGATGTCGTCCATGCTAACTATAGCGGGAATACGAAGTGCTGGGTTTTCAAAAAACGCATCTACCAAAGTGTTGTGATAGTCTGCGTCCTCGAAGTCTATGAACATAGTGCGAAGTATGCCTGTGTCGAACATTCCGCCGGGCTCGTCATAGAGGGTTTGGGGGTTGTAAATCGTTAGCTCTTGAGCATTAAGAGCATCACCTATGCTGATAAATGTGATACTGAAAAGTATTATGGATAAAAATTTACTCATTTTCTGATTATTATACTCAATTTACTCATTTCACTATTAATCTGGAAGTTACAACTCCTGATGAGAAAACATACACTCCGCTTGGTTGATCAGTTAGGTCTAGACGGTAAGACTTTTCGAATAGTCCGCTTTGGACGACTCGGCCTAAAGCGTCCGTGACCTTGTATGGAGTGGTTCCCTTTTCACTTGATAATAGATGAACGGAGAAAATACCGTCCGAGGGGTTAGGGTAGATGCGTACGGTGGGAGAGGCGGGAGCTTCTGGGGAGTCTATGCCGGTGGGAGTGCCGACTTTGATGTTGTCTATCCAGATGTGGTTCCCGTACCCGCCGACGTTCACGAATGCGATTTCTGCACACGTTGCGCCGCTCCCGAACCAGTATGTAGGCGCTGTGATTTCGACTGTTTCCCAGGCTACTTCTCCTCCTGTGTCATACCAAAACCACATATAACAGCCCTCCACAGAAAGGTCGTCGCCATATGCTTCCCACATCAATGTCCAGTCCTCTTCTCCAGACAGCCTGCACATAACCTTCAATCCATCCACGTAATCGGAGTAGCGCATATGAGCGTAGTCAAAACTGAACGTCTCCACCACCGTAGGATCGAATCCCGGGGTTATTAGCATGTCTTCTGCACCGTCGGTTTGGACCCAATAGTTAGGAAACTGAGCTACTCCATTCGTCTCATCTAGTAAATCGTATGAATGTTCCCACGGCGAGCCCGGCGTCTCCATCCTCCAGTGCTCAGGCGGAAAATCGGCCCCATCGAAATCCTCCTCGAATCCCCAATCCTCCACCACACTCTCATTCGTGACGGTAATCAAATCCGCCCATGTAATGACGCCCGTCTCTCCTGAGTCCTCAGTTACGGTCAGTGTAACGCTGTATTCTCCTGGCGTGTCGTACGTTACGTACACATCAGTTGCGCCCGTTCCGTTTGAAGTCGCTGGAGATCCACCCTCAAATGTCCATTCGTACATGGTTCCCTCACATCTAGCCACGCTCACATCCGAGAAGTGGATGGGGGTGGCGGCACAGGGGCTCGCAAGGTTAATTTCTGTTCTGTCTGCCATAAATCCAGCCTGCACTAGCGATTCCGAGTAGAACGGACTTTGGTGTACCGACCTCGGTCCCGCCGTCCTTATCGAGCCGCCACAGTAATCCGCCTGTAAGAATGTGGCTGACGTGATTAACGGCAACCCGGCGTTGAAGAGTTGCCAATCATTCATGGTGTTGTCCCTGTAATACACAGCGCGGGTAGTACCTAAGTAGAGGCCTCCCTGCGTTCCGCGTTGATGGACTAGGCTTATCACATGCTCATCGTTAAGGACTGGAGTAGTAAGGTTTTGCCATGAGTTACCGGCATCGGAGCTCTCGAATACTTGGTACCCGTTTTGAGTTCCAAGGAGCGCCGCGTACACTTTGAGAGGATCGGAACCGTCTGTGTCGAGGTATATAGCCTTATCCTGATTGTAATTTGAAATGACAGTCGCAAGACTCACGTTCTCCCATGTAATGCCTCCATCAGCCGTAGTGTGTATGCGCCAGCTTGACCCGCTGTTTTTATGGCTGACGTAGATGCGGTCCGGATCGAGAGGAGCAACTTTGACTGAAATAATCTTCTCCCCTCCAAAATCATTCACAAGCGTCCACGTAACTCCACCGTCATCTGTGCGCCATAGCTCTGAACCGACAGGGGAGTAGAAGCGGTTGTAATTTGTAGGATCCCATGCGAAATTCCCGTACTCGCCTATCCAGTATCCGGTGTTGGGTTTTTTACTTCCATCGAATGCCAAACCATTAATCCTTTCAAACCTATCCTCAGTAAAACTGAACCGACCTCCGTCATGATATCCTACGCTCGGATCTCCAGGATTCACAAACCCCCTGAAATTATCTCCCGCTAGCTCAGCTAACCATCCACCACTAGTATCACTATCCGCTCCCCAATGGTACAACTCATCATTCCTTATCAACGTGCCGTTGTGATACGTCCCGCCTAACATCACGTTATTCGCTCTCCACCCTGATTGCCAACCCCAGAAATCTGTCCCGTGCAACCCGTACATGCGAGGCTCTATATGGTCACCCTCGTCAGACGAGTAGTACACCCCGCCATCCGAAGCCACCCACATATCTACAGTTCCATCCTCCTGAGTAAAGAATTTCACATCGTGCACGTCTGCGTGGGTGTACCTCTCTCCCGTGAACTCCCCCGCCCATGTCACCCAATGAGCATTCAAGTCCCATGACTCACCCACGTCCTCTGTCCTCCACACGCATATCCCAGCCGCAAACTGCTTCCCAGCATCCGTAGGCGAAGCCCCTAATGCTAGATCGTAATAAAACTGTCCCCCATCACTCGATCCGTCCTCACCCCACCCCAGAATATTAGGATTCACCTCAGCCTCCCACGGCCCGCCAGGCCCATCCCCACAGCACGCCTGAGTAAACGTAACCCCAGCATCATGACTCACATAATATCCATATAACCCTCCACCATCAGCCGTTGTTCCCGCGGCCAGAGCATACACAGCATCTGGTTCAGCAGCACTCACAGAAATTTCAGTTCTCTTCTGCTCATTCCCATCCCCAATCATCGGCCACCCAGCACCCACACCAGAAAAACTAAAGCTCATCCCTCCATCGACTGACTTCTGAAACAAAGTCCCACCCCCCTGAATCTTCACCGAATACATAACCCCAGCCTCTGTCGGATGAGCCTCCAACTCCATAAACTCTCCCCCCTGAATAAGCTGCATATCTCCCCCCAGATCATCACTGAACCATAACCCATCGTCAGTCGCAGCAAACAATCCCTCCTCAGTAATCAAAAGCGTTCTATACCATCTATTCCCCTCAGCAAACGCCTCATCGCCACACACCACCCAACTATCTCCACCATTCTCTGACCTATATAGTTTCCCATTCCCCGAACCCAGCCAAACCCTGTCGGCGTTCGCAGGATCAATGGCAATACTGTAAACACCAGTCACAGGCAATTCACCACTTACTAGCTTCCAATTCAGTCCCTTATCTCCCGACCGGTACATCCCCGCCGTAGCGGTTCCCGCATAAACTACGTCCGGTTCCGAAAACGACTGCTCCACAGTGTAAACATGGCACGCCCCCGGCGACTGCACCTGAAAGTACATTGCCACCTCAGGATCGTAATGCCAGGGCCCCATTTCCGTCCAATTTCCCGCCCGAACATTCACCCCCGCACCGCCATTCGTTCCGGATCCGTTTACGCCAGCCCCGCCATTCACTGCCCGCGACATCTGCACATACTCATCACTAACGTTCACTAGCGGCCACTGAGCTTGGCGCATCCATCGCTTGTAAAACTGAGTGTGCTCGTTTTTAACATTAGCGTTCACGCCACCGTCGATTTTTCGCCACTCCTCAAACCCTACTCTCACAGCCTCTACCTGCTCTGGATTTTCGTACATCAGTACTGCCCAATCCGGAGCTGAAAACGAGGCGGAGTAAGTTGTTTGGGGTACGTGTTGTGCGAGGGATGGTTTGGGCGCTAGTCCTAGACAGACAGCCACTAAAATAAAAACACTCCAAACCATAAAGGTTTTGATTTCTTGCATGCTGAAAAGTACAAATTTCATTTCTCTCAGCCTAGATTTACAATGTGAATTATTCTCACTTAAAATCCTCACTTATAAATGCTCTCACGCTTGCAGTGCAGGAGAAAATAGCTTCTGCAAAATCCTCTATCGCCTCGACGACAGAGTCGAAAAACTCTGCCACTAAAAGCTCTGCGGGTGATAAGCATGAGACAGGCCGAGCTATGATGGAACGCGAGTTAGCACTGAGCAATTCCCAGCTTTACAAGGCAGAGCTGCTTTTACACGAAATCAACACCCTCCCGCTATCTCCAGCTGATATTTCTGCCCGAGGCTCGCTAGTTACCACGAACACCGCAACTTATTTGCTGTCGATCGCTCATGGTAAGATTATCATTGAGGGCAGAACCGTTTTTGCTATTTCTTGTGCTTCTCCTATAGCCCAAACCCTTCTAGGCTCTTCCGCAGGAACGTCTCTCGAATTCCAGGGCCGTAAAATCATAGTTGAAAGAGTCGATTAATTAAGGATATTTGCAAGCATGACGGAAGCGATTTATTTTACATTTTTAGCTTTACTTGTGCTCCCCGCACTAGATTATTTTCTTGCGCTTTATATCCTGCCCGACGTAAAGACCTCTACTGATTCTGTAGATTTTCCCATAGCTGTTTCCGCCATTATTGCCTGCCATAACGAAGAACTGCATATCGAGCGAAAGGTCCGAGAGGTTGCTGCTCAATTCGTTGATGCTGGCGTTACGGAATTCGAAATAATAGTCGTTTCCGATGGTTCAATTGATAATTCAGACACAATACTGCAAGGGCTTGATTCAGAAGGTGTTGTAAATTTTATTAAGTTAGATGCGCGTGGCGGAAAACCCGGTGCTCTCAACCGTGGAATCGCTATTTCACAACACCCAATCCTTCTCTTTAGCGACGTACGCCAAACCTTCTCCCATGGCGCTACTAAGTCCCTTCTATCTCATCTTACCGACCCTAAAATTGGAGCTGCCACCAGCCAACTCGAACTATCAGGCGACACCTCTCCAACTCGTAAATGGATGAATAGCTTAAAACTACGCGAGTCACGCAAAGGATCCACAACTGGCATGTGCGGTGCTCTGTATGTTGTTCGAAAAGAGCTGTTAGACGAGCTGCCCTCTGACACCATCCTAGACGATCTTCTTGTGGCGTTATTCGTCATGCGTCATTCTAAGAGGGTCGTACTAGAACCTTCAGCCATTGTGCACGACGTTTCTTGGGACGAATTCTATACAAGCCGCCGTCAGGGGCGCATCACAGCTGGTTTTATTCAGTTATTACGTTGCCACTTGAAATTGATGTTCAGTGTCGGCCTCCTTCAGCTCCTTTTCCTCTATGGCCAAAAGTACATGAAGTACACGGCTCCCATGTTTCTCGCTCTAGCATCTATTGCAGCCCTATTTTCCGAGGGTTTGACCATGTGGCACTACTCGTGTGTCATTATCGTTGCTACTCTTCTCATGCTTTTTAAGCCGATTTTTGTAGCCCAAACCCTCAAACTCATCCTCGGATATATGGTTCAACTTCTTCGATTGGATAAATTCTCTAACGTTAAGTGGGATAGGTAAGGTTTTCTTTTTGCGAATCGAGGTGAGCCTTGCACATTTCGTATGAAAAAAGTCAACCAGTTGGTTGACAAATTCCCTAACGTTTTTGCTTCGGTGTCAATTTCCATTCGATCGACGTTTCTCGCACACCTCACTGCACGCCGTACCGTAAAAAAGTCAACCAACCAGTTGACAAATTCACTAAGCAATTACGCATTGAGATTAGCACTAAGTTCAATTAAGCAAAGAAATCCAACGGCTCACATCACCTAACACCTCATCGCACACCAAATCGTTATGGGGCTCATGAAGAGTAGAAGGGTATATTTTCAAAGTCACCATAGCCCCTGCTCCAGCTGCGAATTCACGTGATCCAGAAGGTGAGATTAGATGGTCGTCAGCTCCGTGCAGAACGTAAACAGGTGTACGTAGTTCGGATGCATGCGAGATGGCCCACAAGCCAGAAGCATGGAAGCTCTTGAATAGCCCGGCGGTAATCAAAGAATGATTTAAAGGGTCGGCAATGTAGTCTTCGCAGAGTTGCTTGATATTCGATAATTTGTAAGCATCTATTTTACTGTTCTGTGAAAACTTGGGGTATATAAAAGACATAACAGTTGCTAGGGCCACGTCTATAAAGGATGGTTCTTCGTAGAGTTTTAGCCATGCGCTGCTCATCACGGCGCCTCGAAGTGTGGCACAATCAACCTTTAGCATGAAGTTAGCAAGGACGTTTCCACCGAAACTATGGCAATAGAGATATAGATTTTCGTGGGGAATACTTTCGATAACTCGTTTCATGTCGTCAACGCTACAGTTAATTCCGGGTGAGTGCCCTCTGGGGCCACCTGATTTTCCATGGCCTCTTTGGTCGTAAGAGTAGACTGTGAAGCCGTCAGCGGCGAAATGTGTGGCTACGTGGGCGTAGCGGTTTTGGTGCTCGCCAAGCCCGTGGGTGATGAGCAGGGTGCGGTTAGAATCGTCTAAATGGTTCCATTTTTGGACGTAGATTGAGATTCCATCTGCTGTTTTTACTTCGGATGCTTGCATCTGTGTGAGAATTCTTATTTTGCAAAAGGTAATAATCAATCCATGAAATTAATAATCTCTCTAGATTCAGGTACGACTAGCGCAAGGGCGGTTCTTTTTAATGAGGATGGTGAGTGTCTTGCTATAGTCCAAAAGGAATTTACCCAATTCTTTCCCGAGCCGGGGTGGGTTGAGCATGATCCGGTGGAGCTATTTGAGGTTCAGATGGAAGTGCTAGAGGAACTGTTGACGAAGGAGGAGGCTAGGAGTGGCGAGATAGTAGGGATGGGCATTACGAACCAAAGGGAAACCGTCGTCGTTTGGGATAAAGCGACTGGTGAGCCGGTGTATAATGCTATCGTGTGGCAGGATAAAAGGACTGTGGAGGCATGCCAGGAGCTACGGGCTTCGGGGCTCAGCGACTACTGTAAGCAGGTGACGGGGCTGGTTATCGACCCTTATTTTTCGGGGACGAAGGTGGCATGGGTGCTCGATAATGTCGATGGGGCGAGGGAGAGGGCCGAGAGAGGCGAGCTGTGCTTCGGGACGGTAGATTCGTGGTTATTGTGGAATTTAACAGGGGGGAAGGTTCACGCCACCGATGTCAGTAACGCCTCTCGGACACTCATGTTTAATATTCGTACCCTGAAATGGGATGAGGGGATGTTGCGAGCTTTGAATGTCCCTGCTGCTCTCCTTCCTGAAGTGAAAGAGTCAGGGAGTGTATTCGGGGAATATGTATCAAGAGAGTTAGGGAGTGTGCCTATAGCTGCCATTATGGGAGATCAGCAGTCGGCCCTCTTTGGCCAAGCCTGCTTCACCCCAGGCACCGCGAAAAACACGTACGGTACGGGATGTTTTATGCTCATGAATACCGGTTCTGCCATTCCGGATTCTCCTTCGGGATTGTTGAATACTATCGCATGGCAAGTCGGAGGTAAGGTGGTTTATGCTCTTGAGGGAAGTGTATTTGTGGCGGGGGCAGCTATGCAGTGGCTTCGCGATGGCCTCGAGATTCTGGAGGACGTAGGTGAGTCGTCAGCGATAGCGGCTCGTCATGCGAAAAGTC
>CAWVZZ010000083.1:0-8877 GCA_963934745.1 uncultured Flavobacteriales bacterium
CTTCCTCAGCAGCCGGAGCTTCCTCAGCAGCCGGAGCTTCCTCAGCAGCCGGAGCCTCTTCAGTAACAGAAGCTTCCTCAGCTTCAGCAGTGGCAGCAGCCTCAGCGGCAGCAGCAGCTTCAGCAGCCATTTCAGATGCAGCACTTGCGATTTTAGCCGCACGAGTATCACTGAATTTCTTTTCAGCAGCAAGGATATCGCTGTTGATTTTATTAGTTGCAGCAGAAGCAGCATCTAATTGAGCATCGTTCTTTCCTTGCTTCTCGTTATACCAAGCCTCGAAACGCTTAGTAGCTTCAGCTTCAGTTAGAGCACCTTTAGCTACTCCTTTAAGAAGGTGGTTATGGTAGGTAGCACCAGTGTGCTTTAAGATAGAACGAGCAGTATCAGAAGGTTGAGCTCCTTCGCCTAACCAGTAAATAGCACGATCGTGCTTCACCTCTATGGTAGCTGGATTAGTGTTAGGATTGTAAGTGCCGATTTTCTCGATGTAACGTCCGTCTCTTTTTGCGCGAGCATCTGCTGCTACTATGTGGTAAAATGGTTTACCTTTTTTTCCGTGACGTTGGAGGCGTATTCTTGTTGCCATGATAGAAGAACTTTTAATAAGGGTCCTAAACCCGGTTGTTAATCAAAATATTGGAGCGCAAAAATACTATAAAACTAATGCTCTCACAATGTTTTTTGCAATTAACAATTTGTGCCAAACAGATTAAGCCAAAACAGCAGGTCTGCTACCGTTGTAGAACCATCGGAATTTAAGTCGATTGTGCATGAAGTTTGGCATCCAAAACCAGCAAGAATCAATTGTAAATCACTTACGCCTATAGACCCGTTTCCATCAACGTCACCTATACATTCAGGGCAACTCTCGTCATTTAAAACAGCCGTGCCCCATAGAATATCAGTCCCCCAATACTCGTCCTCTACTTCTTGAGAATAATAGCCGTCAGAGTATAGTTCAACCCCATTCCAAATCGTTTCGCTCCAAGAACAAATTTCTATTTCTTCAGGCGTTAATTCCAAAACATGTAAACCCGAGACGATATCGGATATTAAAATTCGCCCAGAAGGCAATGCGCTATGAACTCCCCAAGCTCCAGCAAATCCAGCATGTGATGTTTCTATAAAAGTGTCATACCAGGCAACAATGTGGGGCGATTCAGGATTACTTATGTCAAACACCTGAAGTCCATCGTGATAATATGAAACGAACACTAATTTATCTCTTATCATCAAATTATGTGGGATGCATTCAGGGTCCGTGTTGGAACTCAGCGTGGAAACAACTTGTAAATCACTAAGCTCAGATGTGTCCACTACTTTTAATGGTGAGCCATGAGTTTCATCGGCAAACACATAGATGTTGTCTTCAGGGACCCACCATCCGCTGTGATTACCGCCCTGGTATGGGTAATCGTCAAGATTCGCTAACATGGTGGGAGTTTCATCTATATGCATGACGAAAAACCCAGCCCCACCTGAATTAATCCAGGCAGTGTCGTTTTCTACATAAATATCGTGACAGTTAGAAATCCATGGGTCTAATGTTGTAAGTTCAAAAGGTTGAGTGGGGTTGTGGACGTCTAGAACTCTAACAGCTGTTGAAGAGGTGGGGCTGTCATTACTACACAGATATAGCAGTTCACTATCGTTGTCTACAAACACATTGTGCGAGGTGATACTGAACTCATCGTCATCGTAAAGTGTTGTAACTGAGTTAGGGAGGTCACTTAAGTCAAAGATTTGGAGTGTGCTAGATCCTTGATCACATACCGCATATAGGATGTTTGCATTAATGTGATAATCTCTGTGTGTTACATATGATCCGCCAATTGCTCCCTCTAAAAAGGCCACTTCATTAGCTTCCCCAGAAGAACTGATGTCAAGAATGTGCGTGCCAACCGTGGAACCCAAAACAGCATACTCTACACCATTGACTTCTAATCCTTCTACATCGCTATATGCTCCACCCAACCCAGAGATAGGTAAGCTGTCATCATTCCAATACCCAAACAATTCTACATTGTCAGATTGTCTCACACAGGACCCATCCTCCTCATTAGCAGAAGGGTTGAAGTTAAAGGCGTCCACTAGAGTGCAGCCTGGAATAGGACAGTTGTCAGTGAGCGCTAAGTTCATTGAAGCCTCGTCGCCAGGATTTGGATCAACTTGACCTGCACATAAAACGTAACCATCTACGTCAATCATAGTAAGAACGGCACCTTGCCATCCATCTCCGTAGGAGTCAACCATCCATACCGTATAACAACCAGGTGCCAAACACAATTCGACAGTGTACAAAGAGTTGTCTTCATATCCAGTCAAAGCACTCATAGCTTGCGTTCCGTCGTCATTAATAATACCCCATGAAATCTCTTCAGCCCATATCCCAGTGGTTAATTCTGCTATTACAATAGGGTATTCACATAATTGTGCCTGAATTGCCAAAGAACATGTCGCAAAAAACAAGGTTGCTACTATAGGTTTCAATAATCTCACCCCGTAAACTTACTTCAAATAGTGAGTAATGTGTGTATAACACGAGTCATAAAAATTCGCGGTATTATGATATTTGTTAGTAGGTTCGACTACTGAATTAACCCGCCTCTATGTTTTTAATTTACGATACTGAAACCACAGGTTTACCGAGCAATTGGAAGGCTCCGCTAACAGACTCTGAGAACTGGCCTAGGCTAGTTCAGTTAGCATGGCAGCTCCACGATGTCAATGGTAAGTTACTGTCAAGGGGTAATAAAATTGTTAAACCCGATGGATTCACCATTCCATTTACCAGCTCAAAGATTCACGGCATCACCACTGAGAGGGCAGAGGCAGAAGGTCATTTACTCAGTGAAGTTTTAGAAGAGTTCGAAAAGGATCTCGCTAAAGCGACCTACGTTATGGGTCACAACATTGAATTTGACATAAGTATTGTCGGTGCTGAACTTCATAGAATAGGTGCTTCGTTCGAGGGGTTAGTGGGTAAAGGGTCTATTGATTCTAAGCAGGAGGGGACAGATTTTTGTGCTATTCCTGGTGGGCGAGGAGGAAGGTTTAAGTGGCCGACACTTACGGAGCTTCATACTAAGCTGTTCGGGGAAGGATTCGGGGATGCTCACGATGCGGCTTATGATGTTGATGCAACAGCAAAAATATTCTTCGCACTCTGTAAGCTCGGAGTTATATCTAGGCCAGAAATAGTAAATAAGGATTCTATAGAGTACGAGGCGCCAGTTTTAGAAGCCGCTAATTTCGCTGAATCAGAAAGCACACAACCAGACACTCAATCGGTTGTTTCTTCACCTAGCATAACGGAACCCCCTTCAGAGCTTGCAGAAGTTCAGTTCTCACACCTACACTCTCACTCTCAGTTCAGTGTGCTACAGGCTGTGAGCCCAGTGCAAGAACTGGTAGATGCTGCTGTGAAACATGGTATGAAGGCTGTCGCGATATCCGATTTGGGCAACATGATGGGTGCATTTCAACTCGTGCATGCGGCTAATGAGGCCGGTATTAAGCCTATTGTAGGTGTAGAACTCAATGTCTGCAAAGACATGCACGATAAGACAATAAAAGATGACGGATTCCCAACAGTATTCCTCGCGAAAAACAAGTCGGGATATCACAACCTAGTAAAACTTGCTTCACAAGCCTATACCGATGGGTTTTACTATCTCCCTAGAGTCGATAGGGCTTTGGTAGAAAAATATAAAGAAAATCTAGTTGTATTGAGTGGTGGGTTATTCGGCGAGGTGGCTTCACTTACTTTAAATGTGGGAGACAAACAAGCTGAAGAGGCGTTTGTGTATTGGAAGGACACTATGGGGGATGACTTTTATGCCGAGCTGAATCGCCATGGTTTAGAGGAGGAAAAGGTTGTTAATGATCTTCTATTGAAGTTGTGTGAGAAATACAGCGTTAAATACATAGCGACGAATAACACCTTTTACACGGAAAAAAAACAGAGTGAAGCACATGATATTTTGCTTTGTGTTAGAGATGCCCAAAACGTATCCAAGCCCAAACGCTATATGGGGAAAAAGGGACGTGAGTTCAGATTCGGCTTCCCTAATGCTGAGTTTTATTACAAATCTCAGAATGACATTAAAACCCTGTTTTCGGACCTTCCTGATGCAATAAAAAACGTTGAAACTCTGGTCGATGAATTCGAGGGTTACGACCTGGCTAGAGAGATATTACTTCCTGCGTTTGATATTCCTAAAGAGTTCGTCTCAGAAGAAGATAAAACCGATGGAGGTAAGCGTGGCGAGAATGCTTACTTAAGGCATTTGACCTATCAGGGAGCGAAAGAGAGATGGGGTGACAACCTTTCGAATGAAATTACAGAGAGATTAGATTTCGAGCTTAAAACTATTGAAAATACGGGTTATCCAGGTTATTTTTTGATTTGTGCAGATTTCATTGATGAGGCTAGAAAGATGGGGGTGAGTGTGGGTCCAGGAAGAGGGTCCGCTGCTGGTTCAGCGGTTTCATACTGTGTGAGGATCACTAACATTGACCCTATTAAGTACGACCTGCTTTTTGAGAGATTCTTAAATCCGGATCGTGTGAGTCTTCCTGATATTGATATTGATTTCGACGATGAGGGTAGAGGTCGCGTAATTGATTATGTAATTAATAAATATGGTTCTTCTCAGGTAGCCCAAATCATAACCTATGGAAAGATGGCCGCTAAATCGGCTATCCGAGATACAGCTCGTGTGTTAGAGCTTCCTCTTCAGGATGCAGATAGAATTGCGAAACTCATACCCGACAATAGCAGTCTTAAGAAAATTTTCAGTTGGACCGATAAAGAGATTAAGGAAGAGCTAAGAGGCGCAGAAGGGTTAGAGCTAGTAAATCAACTTAAAAAAGTAGCAAGTAAATCTAGTCTAGACGGACACACCATTCAAACAGCCAGAGTCGTTGAAGGCTCTCTTAGAAACACGGGTATTCACGCTTGTGGGATAATCATCACGCCCACAGATATTACAGATTATGTACCCGTTGCATTAGCTAAAGGTGCTGATATGGTTTGTACCCAGTTCGATAATAACGTCGCAGAGGCCGCTGGCCTTTTGAAGATGGATTTCCTGGGTCTTCGTACACTTTCCATAATTAAGGATGCTGTCACTAACGTGAAAACTCGATCAGGCGAAGACCTCGATCCCGAGATGTTTCCAGACAACGATGCCGCGACATACGAGCTTTTCCAAAAGGGACATACCGTAGCTATTTTCCAGTACGAGTCAGCGGGGATGCAGAAACACTTGAAAGAGCTGAAGCCCACTGAATTCGGAGATCTTATTGCGATGAATGCACTGTATAGGCCAGGTCCGATGGAGTATATACCTTCTTTCATTATGAGAAAGCATGGGGCTGAGGATATAACTTACGATCTAGCTGATTGTAAGGAGCACTTGGAAGAAACATACGGAATTACTGTTTATCAAGAGCAGGTGATGCTACTATCCCAAAAGCTTGCGAACTTCACTAAAGGTGAGGCTGATACTCTGCGTAAAGCTATGGGTAAGAAAAGCGCGGGTCTTATCGCGAAAATGAAGCCGAAGTTCATGGATCAGGGTGGTGCTAATGGTCATGACTTAGATAAGTTAGAGAAGATTTGGACTGATTGGGCAGCCTTCGCTTCCTACGCTTTCAACAAGTCCCATTCTACTTGTTACGCTTGGATTGCATACCAAACCGCATACCTCAAGGCCAACTACCCAGCCGAGTTCATGGCAGCTGTATTGTCGAATAATATGAATGATCTTAAAAAGACAACTTTCTTTATGGATGAGGCGAAGAGAATGGGTATTCCCATCTTGGGGCCAGACGTAAATGAGTCGCGTTTTAAGTTCGCGGTTAATGACGCTGGCGCTATAAGGTTCGGGTTAGGTGCGATGCGAGGAGTGGGAGAGGGCGCAGTAAATTCTATAATCGAGAACAGAATAGAAAGTATAGACTCTAAAGGAGTTGAAAAGCTAGACCCTTACAAATCAATTTTCGGTTTCTCTAGGCGGGTAAGTCTTAAAGACTGTAATAAAAGAGTGTTCGAGGCCCTCGCTCGTGGAGGTGGATTTGACGACCTCTCAGGCCATAAAGCAAAGTCCGACGGCACCCTTGCCATTCATAGAGCACAGTATTTCGCTCTCGATTCTAAGGAACGCTCTCTGGTCGAGCTTGCCATTAAATACGGTCAAGCCCTTAAAGCCAGTGAAGATTCAGCTCAGGCAAGTCTTTTTGACGGAGCCGACGAGATGAAAATCCCCGAGCCCATCATGCCACAGTGTGAACCTTGGACAGACATGGTTCGACTAAATCACGAACGAGATGTGGTAGGTTTTTACATCAGTGGTCACCCCTTGGATAAGTTCCAGTTCGAAATGGATTTATTTACTACCAAAGGTGGGTTGTCAAGCCTCGAGCAGATGGATGATCATAGAGGGAAGAAGTTCAAGTTCGGTGGTCTGGTCTCAAATGTAGAGCATAGGATAAGCCGCCAAGGCAGCCCTTGGGGAACTTTCGTGCTTGAAGATTTTGGAGCCAACTTTGAATTCAAACTCTTCCGTGACGACTACTTAAACTTCAAGCAGTTTATGGTTGACGAGTGGATGATTATGGTTTCTGGCACAGTCCAAAAGAAACGTTCATGGGGCGATTCTCATGTAGATCCAGGAAATGAATTTAAGCTCACAAAGATGGAGATGCTATCGGAAAGTCGTGATGAACACCTCGATAGATTCTGCATAGACCTTAACTTAAAAGCCCTAGACTCTAAGTGGGTAAAAAAGCTTGAATCTGCCATCAAGTCTTCAAAAGGAGATGTGGGAATGACCATTGATATTTACGATGGAAAGCACAAAATTGTGATGCCTAGTAGGAAGGTACACGTTAAAGTGTCTGATGATTTTATATCTCACCTAGAGGAGATTTGTCAGCCGGGGATAGCGAAATACAGATTTATTACAAAGTAATCATCACTTTTAAAAAATACTTATTCACTAGAAACAAAACAAATAGTGAAAAATTAACGTTCAAATTTTCGTCATTGTGTTGTTCAGTTCGGAGCAGTCTAATACCTTTGGCATACAATAAGAATTTAAAAACTAAATATATTTAGTCATGGCAGTAGAATTTACAGACAGCAACTTCCAGGAAGTAGCATTAGATAGCGGCAAGCCTGTTATGGTTGATTTTTGGGCTGAATGGTGTGGTCCTTGCCGCGTTGTAGGACCAGTCGTTGATGAGCTCGCAGAAGATTATGAAGGAAAAGTCGTTATCGGAAAAGTTAACGTTGATAATAACACTGAACTCAGTGCTAAATATGGAATTCGCAACATCCCTACCATCCTTTTCATCAAGAACGGAGAAGTTGTAGATAAGTCAGTAGGAGCTTCTCCAAAGAATATCCTCGAGGAGAAACTCGATGCAATGCTCTAATACGCCTTCCTTTTAATATAATATTTACATCCCTGCCCACTCTTGGCGGGGATGTTTGTTTCTACCTTTATCAGATGCCCTTAAATCCTACACCAGAAATGCAGCAGCGACTCGGTCGCTTAGAGTTCCTAGCAAAGCAAGCTGTTGAAGGATTTATCACTGGTTTGCATAAGAGCCCTTTTCACGGATTCTCTGTAGAATTCGCTGAGCACAGAATATACAACCCAGGAGAATCCACACGTCATATTGACTGGAAGCTCTTTGCTCGAAGCGATAAGATGTTCGTCAAGCGATATGAAGAGGAGACTAATCTTAGGTGCCAAATCGTAATCGATCAAAGCTCTTCCATGCGCTACCCTCAGGACACGACTCTAGACAGTCCTGTCATGAACAAGCTTAAGTTCGCAGCAGAATCTTCAGCTGCCCTTATAGAGCTTCTAAGACGACAGCGCGATGCCGTAGGCCTTAGTCTATTCTCGGACACTCTCGAAACCCAAACCCCAGCACGCTCTAGCTCTTCCCATCTAAGGATGCTTTACTACAAGCTAGAAGAGGTGGTTGACAACCCACCCATCACTCCCTCCGGAACTTCTGCTATAGAAGCCCTCCATCAAATTGCCGAAGCCACCCATCGACGATCCCTAATCATCATCTTCTCCGATATGCTCGATAGAAGTGAGGACCTCGACGCTACCATGGATGCCCTCAACCACCTTCGCCATAACAAACACGAAGTCGTTGTTTTCCATGTCCTTGACAAGTCAACTGAAGTAGATTTCGAATTCTCTAATAGACCCACAAAGTTCATCGACTTGGAATCGGGCACTGAGCTTAAACTCCACCCATCAGAAGTCAAAGAACATTATATAAATCGTATGGCTCAGCTTCGTAAAGACCTCCAAACCAGGTGTGGAGCACACGGAATTGATTTAGTAGATGTAGATATATCCGAAGGCCCTATTCCAGTCCTCGCTCGCTACCTTTTAAAGCGCAAAAAACTTTTTTAGATAACCGTTGGACTAGCGCAACTGAAGACATATCTTTGCGCCTCCTGAAAGGGAACCCAACCCAAACTGGTCTGGTAGTTCAGTTGGTTAGAATACATGCCTGTCACGCATGGGGTCGCGAGTTCGAGTCTCGTCCAGACCGCAAAGAGCCTTGGAGAAATCCAGGGCTTTATTGTGTTAAATACTTAAATTTATTGACTTTTCAGAGCCTTTAGAAAGATCTGTTTTACAGGTGTAAATTATGAGTGAGACCAGAAATGAGACCAATTTCTACAATATCCTAACATAGAGGGTGTTATTCCAGATTTCGATAATTATTTATATCATCTTTTTTATGCCAAAAGAAGCCTTTCAATAAGGATTACTTCAAGACTCTATGGAGCCGATATAAAGCTCAATCTAACGTCTTAGAAGAGCTTCAAAC
>CAWVZZ010000084.1:0-8809 GCA_963934745.1 uncultured Flavobacteriales bacterium
GAGAATACCATTTAGAAATGGAGGCAGAAGATGGTGCCGGAAATTCAATGCATACTGGGTTCCATTTAGTAATTGAATAGGAGAGTTGTGGAATTTATCAACAGCATCAAGCCCTTTGATAAAGGATAAAAAAAGTGTCTGACTTCGGCACAACAATGGGAACAACAGATGTTAGTAATCGCCTGTAACGCCTGTGTTTACTGAGGGGTGTGTAGCTCCTTACGGGCTACAACAAGCAAAAAACAATCCCTGTTATCATTGAGATAGCGGGGATTTGTTTTTTCAATATGCCTTACCTTGTACTTACATTATGTTTTTACGTAAGGATATTTATCTCAATGGTTAATTATATATGCCAAATTCATACTGATCACCCTGTTTGTCATTTTTGCTGGCTAAATAATATTACCACTTATATTATCGGTGAACTATGTGAGGGCAGGAACAAGTTTTCGATATTTTAAGGTAAAAGCAACACGATACATTATGGACACAAAAGACGATAAATATAACGAGTCGACTGACCAGTCAAAGTATTTAAATAAACGTTTGGAAGACGAGTTTAAATCGAAATCTAACGATGAGTTGAATGAAGAGAATCCTTCCAGGCTAAAGAGGAAGCAAGCTACAGAGGCGCAGTTGAACAATCCTTTGCATGGTGTGAAACTGGTAGAGATTATGGAACGGCTCGTGGATTATTATGGCTGGGAATATCTAGCTGACCGTGTAAATATTAGGTGTTTCATCTACAATCCTACAATGAAATCAAGCGTAAGGTTTTTAAGGAAAATGCCTTGGGCTAGAACGCATGTTGAGGATATCTATTTGGATATGTTGGAAGAACTGGATAACGGAAAATAACCGCTATCACTTCTTCAGGGAGATACTTCCGTCCGCTTTCAGGACTAATCCGCAATTCTCAAGATCAGAAGCCATTAAGCTTTCAATAGTAGATAATGCTTGGTTTTTCGTATCTACTACAGGTATCCCACCTCCAATTAATTTAACGGAAATTATTTCTCCATCTAAAAAATTCCCGTCTTCGTCCACGTTGATCTTTATCATGGGGGAGATGCCCTTTTGGCCTTGAAGATTAAACCTCCCGTAGGTAGAAAAATTACCAAGGCTGTACGCGATAAATTTATTTTTATATATATCTATAGCTCGGGTTACATGCGGACCATGCCCTAGGATTACGTCTGCTCCAGCATCTATCATGTCCCTAGCAAATTGATATGGATTCCCTCTGTTTTCTCCTAGGTAATATTCAGTTTCTTTAGTGATGTGCTGGTAGTCTAGCCCTTCTCCACCGCCATGAAATGAGACGATAACGATGTCGACTTTAGATTCTAACTCGCTGACTATTTGTTTCGCAAGTGGTAGGTTGTTGATTTTCACAGTACCTCTGTTAGGAGAGAATGCGCAGAACCCGATAGTTAATCCATTCACTTCAAATATGGTGTGGGGGTAATCAGTTACACCTGCGAATTGAATTCCTACTTCTTCAAGCAGTCTCGCAGTGTTTTCTATCCCCCGTGCCCCGAAATCATTGATGTGATTATTTGCAATGCTTAGTAAGTCGAAGCCAGCATCTTTGAAATGTTCAACGTAGCGGTCAGGCATTTTAAAGGCGTAACAGTACTTGGGGTTTTGGCACCTTTTAGTTGTCGGATAATCTCCGGACAGGATGACGCCTTCTAAATTCCCGAATGTTAAGTCAGCATCTGATAGATGAGATTGTACGGCGCTGAAAATTTCGGCTCCATCTTCAGGGGATAGATAACCACTAGATGGAAAATCTGTTCCTATCATCATATCACCCACCGCCATTATGGACAAGGTTTTATCTATGATTGTGTTAGTTTCAACTGTGTCAATTGCAAGAGTGTCTATTGCCAGACTTATGCTCAATGAGTCTTGGGCGATTAAGGTCAGTTGAAACAGTGAAAGGAAGGTAAGGGAGAGAAGTGTGTTGCGATTCATAGTAGTCAGTTTTTAGGAGCCTAAAGGCGTAAGATACTCCACTATCCTTCGCATGCCCTGCAAATCGCCACCAGCTCTGAGTTCCGCTCCGTTATTGTAGTTCGTGTTCGTATTTACATCATAAACGTAGCGTTTACCCGAGGCGTCTTTTGCGTACTCGATAGCTCCGATTCCGATACCACTTTCTGCGAGGAACCGTTCGTACTTAGGGAGGTCTTCGTTCATGTAATCTTTGTGTATGGAGAACTTGTCGCTAACTCCATCTGTAGGGCAAAAGTCGTCATTAACGTGGCATGAGTCAGCTGGGCAAAGTTCGAACCCGCCGGATGCGTCAACTCTCACTGCGTACAGGAGTTTTCCTCCAATGAATTCAACACGAGTAATACATCCGTCGACGGGCTTGATATAGGTTTGGACTAGCCATACGCCGTCTAAACTTTCTCCTAGTAGATTTTTATCTATGGATAATCTGAGACCATCTAGAGTGTAGAATAGCTGAACTCCAGTGCCTTTGCCTCCTCTATTAGGTTTTACTATAAATGGAGTTTTATCTAGATTTACTGCAGCTTCATGGAGTAAGTCTAAAGAATTTACAGCTATTGTTTCCGGTGTGGTAATGCCTTGCTGTTTAAGGGCCATATACTGTTCCACCTTACTTAGCTCTAGACGTAGCGCGTCTCTATCGTTAACAACCTTTCTTCCATACGATTTAAGCCAAGATAAAATCGAAGCTGTCATCTCAGGAGCGTATCTATGCCCTCGAGTATGCGACGAGGCACTCATCCGATTATAGAAAACACCCTCTGGTGGAGCTGAATCAATATCAAGCTCTAGCTCATCTATAAACCAAGTCACGTAGGGCTGATTGAGATATTCAAGTTCTCTTTTCAACTGAGTAATCCATTCATCGTTCTCGTGAATTATATATACTTTCTTTCGCATTAGTTTTTATTCCTATCACTCATGTAGGGTAAACACTAAAGTAAGGCGAAAGAGTTGCCATGAGCACATACAAGTCCCAATACTTTGATAGGATGGAGCTCCAACCTCAGCGGGTCTACTAACTTGATGAACTTATTTATCAGACGAAGCAGGAGCCATAAAAAATGCTAGGGCTATTAGTGAAAATGCAACTAATTCGACAAATACGGATGCATAATCAATAATTCTCATATATTCATAATGACCTTGAATTAGGCGATAAAGAAATAATAATATAATTTCCATAACCATCAGAGATGCTCCCACACCACCAAATATATTTCATGATATTTTGTATTAGTTTATTTGATTAAATTTTTATTCCCGCCCCTATAGAGTTTATTGTCAACACTCCATCCCACCATAGAGTACATCACAGCAGAGACGTAAAGTATCTAGATAAAAACTACGTGGGAATATTTATTATTTGGGACAGAATATTCGGTACATTCATGAAGGAGAAGGAACACCCTGAATATGGTTTAGTAGAGAATATTGACACTTACAACCCATTACGCATAGCTTTTGCAGAGTGGGGAGTGATATTGAAAGACGTATGGAACGCTCCTGGATTTCTCACTAAACTGAAGTACGTTTTTGCCCCTCCTGGGTATAGCCACGACGGTTCGAGAAAGACAACGGATCAGCTACAAGAGGAAGCTAGGCTTAACAAGGTGGCCGAACAATCAGGCAAGTTCGAGTAATTTCTCGTAACATGGCATACACTCTTCAAGCAAAGCCTTCAACCTTTCAGGGAAAGGAGTCTCTTTAGGGCTATACTTTTGAAAGCCTGTCGATTTATGTGTTCCGGCATACCAATGCATCGCCCAAACCCCATCTTCCTTCCTCGGTCCTGCTTCCCAACTCAACATTGATGTTTCGAAACCGATTCCAGCTGCCTTGCATAATCTTCTCAGCTCACCTTCGGGGTTTTCTAGTATACGTCTCGAGTCCATCACTATAGGTACCTTTCCCCTCGCGGTTAAATACTCAACTAGTTCGATGTGCGCAGCATATCCCACGTCTTCTATAGATGGATCGCTGATTACCTGAGCAAAGGATGGAAGCATATCCACCGGATCCCTAGTTAGAACGACATTAATTACGTCATCCATAAAATCCCGGTTAAGCCCTAGCAAATGGTGCGTCATGTTCTTGAAAAACACGACCTTGTTTTGCTGTGCGAACTCACCCATCATCATATCCACCACCTTGTCGCCGTCGTTTTCCATTGTTCTCAGAACTGTATCAGCTTCTGGATGTCTATCCTTGTGTTCACTCGGGATATTCGAAAGATAATGGGCATACAATGGCTCATCAAACACGATAGTGTCTGCCCTTTGAGCAAAGGAGTACATCAGCGCCGTCGAGATATTACGAGGCCCTGACCAAAGGCATATTCTTACTGTCGACATATCAGTTCACTATATAATTTTTGTAAGCGCTGAGTAACCGGCCTTTCACTGCCGATTACGCGCCCATCGATCTTAGTCACGGGTGTTAGTCCCCCGAAACTCCCCGTCACGAACGCCTCATCGGCCGAGTACACATCGAATAAAGAAAAATCCTTCTGAACACATTCTATCCTCGCCTCCTCACAGATCCTAATAACGTTATGTCGTGTTATTCCATTCATGCAGTACGCCCCAGTGGACGTCCAAACCTCATCCCCCCTCACCACAAAGAAATTCGTGGCATTACATGTAGAAACGAACCCCCTTACGTCCAGCATCAAGGCCTCATCGGCCCCCGCTTCAATGGCCTGAATTAACGCCTGCACCTCATGCAGCTTGCTATGGCAGTTAAGCCTCGGATCGAGATAATCTGGCGAGCCTCTCCTCACCGTACTTGTGAAAAGAGTAATGCCCCTTGAAGCAGACTCTGTACTTGCCTTTTTATGCTCAGCAATTATCACCACATTCGGTCCACTTATCGTGAGTCTCGGGTCCTGTGACGGAGTCTTTTTCATCCCTCGAGTCACCATAGTGCGCACGTGCACATCGGTATGCATGGAGTTGGCATCGAGCACTTTTCGAATCATTTCTATTAATTCTTCTTTACTAAATCCCAAATCCATTCCTATCACAGCCGCCCCCGCCCATAACCTATCCATGTGCAGATCCACAAAAGCCAGTCGCCCTTCGTAAAGCCTCATAGCTTCCCAAACCCCATCTCCCACTAGATATCCACTATCGAATACGGAGATCTTAGCATCTTCCCTCTTCAACAGTTCTCCATTTATGGAAATAACAATATCCTTATTCCGCTCGTCTGGTTCTGCGTTATGTGTTCCGTGAATCATCGAAGCAAGGTAGGTTTTAATTTTAATCTATACATTAATAAATTCCCTGATGGGAATACTTACGAGATTTTTGGAGTAAATAAACAGCTTTATACTAAGTTGGTGAATTCTGACAAACAATTAAGATTCGCAAGAAGAAAGATATTCGGGTCTTGCGTTTATCGAAAAGCAAAGAGTGGGGTAAAGGAGGCGTATTTCGTTACGGCTCAATTGCTGTTGGTTTTTATTATATTATATTATATTTACATTATGAAAAACTTAACCTCAGCTTTTTTTGTTCTCACTATTTCATTTTTAGTATTTCCATTTTCTAATAGCATCTCTCAAACGGATTCTACTTCTACACCTAGTGTAGTATCCGATCATGTGGGTAATTTTTATATTATTCAAACAGTTGATGACATTGAATATCTCGGTAAAGTCATAAAGGATGATGGCCGAGAGGTATGGGTTGTAGATGAACGATTAGGATTAGTTGTTCTACCTAAGCACTCGATTTTAGAGATGATTTTGTTAGATGTCGACACTGACCTAATCGTTGAAAACTACGTTCCGGAAGGAGCGTTTACTACTAGAAATATTTTCACTGCCAATGCATTCCCTATTAAAAAAGGAAAGCATTATGCAATGTTTAATTTATTTGGACCTGAAGCTCATTTTGCAGTTAACGATAAATTCAATCTCGGTGTAATGTCAACTTGGATAGCAAGTCCAATTTCATTAGTTACTAAATACAGTTTCAGTGAAGAAGAAGCACCTATTAAGGTGTCTTTAGGAGGTCTCTTGGGTAATAGTGGCTATCTAGACTTGTTTGCGACATCAGGTGGTATAGGTTTTATAACATTTACATCAGGAACTCGCCAGAATAATGTCTCATTATCTCTAGGGTACGGCTTTATGTCAAATAGTATAGATTATCTTGAGGCTGGAGAATATACCATTATTGATTATGGAACGTATTACCCCAATTACAATTGGGAGCAGACCATTATCAACTACAACGACGTCGACTTGACTACGGGGAAGCAGATTGTATCTGGCCCTATACTGTCACTCGCTTTCTCGCTTAAAATCGGCAGGAACTCTAGTATTGTTTTTGATTCTATGTTCGGATCTTTTTCACAAACAAGCAGCCCGAGGACTGAGGTTACAAATACCTCAGAAGGAACCGTTGTTCCGAACATGAATGGTTATTATTCATACAATTTAACTGTTGGAACTTCTGCTGTTGTAGATGATAAATATAAAGCGGCGCTTTTCATGCCAGGAGTAAGAATTCAACGATCAGATTCTAAAGCATTTCAATTTGCTATAGCTGGAATTGCCTTCACCGATGATGGTGACTTAACTGCATTTCCAATCCCTATGGTTACTTGGTTTAGAGGGTTTAACTGATGCCTACCCACCAATAACATACCTCACCGTTAACGCTCCTTCTTGCCATCGAGGCCCAAACCCGCCCGTAAAGTCATAACCCGGTTTCATATCGATACTTACAAGTATTGGAAATCCAGGAACTTCATATTCCAACCCCATTATCCCATCTATTCCGATAGCTGGTGCAAAGTCAGATTGTAACCCCACGTGAGCTCCACCACCATAGAAGTATGATAGCCCTTCAATATCCCCACCTATAGGAAATTGTAGAGCATAAAGTCCTGTTATGGTAAACCTAGTTTTAGATGGAGTCAATATCAATTCCGCAGAACCTGCCCTGAAATTCTTTCGGGCTGAAAAACTATACCAGTTTTCATAAGATTGCCCTATTCTAAGTCCAGGGGTAATCCCATATTCAGTAAATACGTCCTTTTGAGCAGTGGTGGAGGAGACATAGAAAAAACAAAAAACGAAGAACGAGAAGAGTGATTTAAAATTCATTTGGAATAAATATTTATTTACAAATCTAAGATACTGAAATATAGCCGTACATTGTAACAGAAAATAATAACGACCTGCAATGAAACATTTTACATTAATTCTTGCCTTCATAGCTACGACTGCTTTATCGATTACGTCTTCAGCTCAGACAACTCTGACGACTGCGGTTGATTTTACAATTACAGATCTCGAAGGAAATTCACACAATTTATTTGACTATCTTGACGCTGGGCAATATGTGTGTATTGATTTCTATGCCTACTGGTGTGGCCCTTGTCAGGCTACAGCTCCTGAATTTACAAATGTTTACCACCAATACGGTTGTAACGATGGTGAAGTGACTTTCCTTAGTATTGAATACGAAGGTTCAGATGCTCAGGCCCACGATTTTGAAGTTGCTTGGGCTGGAGATAATCCTCCTCCAACAGCTTCAGGAATTGAAGGTTTGGGAGGTGCTGTTCACTCTTCTTATGGAATAGGTGCATTCCCAACTTACATTTTGATTAATCCTGGCGGCCAAATTGTAGAGCAAGATATCTGGCCAATGGATGCATCTATTCTAGATGATGTTCTTCAGTCTTATAACCTTTCGTATATGAGCTGTACTAATTCGGTAGAAGAAAGTGTGTTAGAATTCGCAGTTTACCCTGTGCCTGCTATTGACTTTGTAAACGTTGAGCTGGCTGATACTGGCGCTTCGATTGAATTAATAAATATTTTAGGAGCTACAGTAATTGCAACGGTAGCAACTGAGTATAGAACTCAACTTGATGTAAGTGCTCTTGAAGTGGGTTCTTATTTCGTGAGAATTACAGAGCAAGGAGCAGTTAGAACTCAAGCCATCCAAATCGTTAGATAAAGATTAGATTCAATATAAATTAAGACGGCACCCTGAAAAGAGTGCCGTTTTTTTTACGCCCAATTTTTTGTCTAATTTATACTTAGACCTATCTGCTTACTCACATTTTAAGTGTTATTATATTGTGTTCTGCCGTAAGTTTGGGTTATGATTATTTCTAGACAACTATTAGCACTCACTTTCGCGTTCGCCATCCTAGCATCCACTTCTGCCCAAAACTTACCCTTACAATGGACTTTAGATGAAGAGAACCATAGACTTACTATAGGAGGGGTGAGCTACGATGGGCTTTACGATGAGATGATAATACGTGAAATAGATCTTTCATTCGAGGCGACTGATTTTTGGGAACAACTTAGTGCGAACTATAATTCTGCGACACCTATATCTGGAGATATAACTGTAGATGGGGTGGAATATCTTAACGTGGGAGTTAGGTTTAAAGGCCAAACCTCCTACATGCAAAACAATACAAATAAAAAATCCTTCAATGTTACTATGGATGAGTACGATTCATCCCAGGACCTTATGGGGTATGAATCTATCAATTTCACTTGTGGATTTTTCGACCCAACATGGATGCGAGAATTTATATACCAAAGACTTATTCGCAGGCACATACCAGCTGCGGCTAGCTGTTTCATTCATCTCACTTTAAACGATCAGGATTGGGGGTTATACACTAACGTTCAACAAACAAATTCTGAATTTTTAAGTGAATGGTTTGACGATGATTCTGGCATCCGCTGGAGAGCAGACTCTCCTCAAGGTACCGGTGGCGGTGGCGGCGGTGGCGGCGGTGGCGG
>CAWVZZ010000085.1:0-8784 GCA_963934745.1 uncultured Flavobacteriales bacterium
GAAAATTCTCCGCATCTGCGTAGTCCGCAAGCCACGATTTATGAAACATCTCGATTTTAGAAGTAGAGACCCTCTCTCTTTGTATGGAAGATGCAGCCAGGTCCACTTGAACAGTTATTCCTATCTCCTCCCATCCATGCTGGATCGCCGAGCATAAATCCACATAATCAGCGGTCGTTCCCAGTTCTATCTCCGGGATACCTACCCCACCTGGATACCCAGCCTCGACTAAAAGCCGTTTCGCCTCTTCGACATCGTACTCAACCTCGACGCCTGTTGCAGCACCTGGCATAGATGGAGGAATAAACCTATCTGAAGGCTTAACCGAGTTCCTCCTTAGGTTTTTCGCAATACTCCTTCTATCCACTGCAAGACTTAGAGCTTTTCGAACCCTACTATCTAAAAGCGGGTGACCCTTCATATTCACGAGATTCGAATCAACTAAAATCCCTAGGTAATCAGTTTTCAAAAAAGGTATTTTCTCCAAACTCAACACACCTTCATGCTTACTGGCTAGCCCACCTTCCGAGTCCATTAAATCCTCCATGTAGGCCGGATGCAAACCACTCATAAAATCATACCTACCTTTTAAAAGCCCCATATACTCCGACCCCATATCGGGAACCATATCGATATGCACTGCTTCTAGATACGGAAGCCTCACTCCGTACTCATCGTGCTCCCAATACTTTGGGTTTTTATGAAGCACTATAGCCACTTCGTCAACCCACCACGCTAAATTAAACGGCCCCGTGCCCGCAGGCTCCACTCTTAAATCACCCGACGCGTATGTGTCCACCACCGACGCGTATGTTGTAGTGAGTAGACCCAGAAACGGAGGGAACGATTTACTCAAAGTAATCTGGACCGTCCTATCATCGACGGCTACTATCCCCCCATCTTTAACGGCCTCTAGAATCCAACCGCCCGAAGACGCGACCTCTGGATCCAACAGCCTCTGAAAACTCTTCACGACATCTGAGGCTATAACTTCCCTCCCACTTTGGAACATAACTCCATGCCTCAAGTGAAAGATATACGTGTTACCATTTATCTCCCAGCTCTGAGCTAGGGCGGGTATAATTTTCAGTTCTGGAGACAACTCTACTAAGCCATCGTAAAGGGCATCTACAACCCACATCAGCTCTAGACTCCTTGAGTGTGCTGGGTCTAAAGTTGAAATGCCCGCACTTTCATTATACCTAAACACCCTATGATCGTCATAGCTAATTTCCGAGCATGCACTAAAAACAATAGCGACAACAACTAAATATATGTGAAAATTCATACGCATTTTACCGCTTACAAGTTACGCGAGTGTACCTTTACGGAAGCAATGAAAAACCACATTTGGATAACTTATATGTTGATTTTATCAACTACGTTGGGGCTGGATCTTCAAGCCCAAACCCACACCCTTTCCGGGAGAGTCAGAGATGCCATTACGGGAGAATACATCCTAGGGGCTAACATAGTAATCGACGGAGAGAACAAGGGCGTGTCCACAAATCTGTACGGATTCTACAGCCTACAATTGCCTCACGGAGAAAGCGAAATACTATATTCCTTTATCGGGTATAAAAAGCTATCGAAGTCGCTTAATATGACTAAAGGTTTCGTTTTAGATATAGAACTACAACCCTCAACTATAGAGATAGGTGGAGCCGAAGTGGTGGGCACAAGAACTAACAATACACAGAGCGCTGATGTAGGTCGTGTAGACGTAAACATCGAAACCATCAAGAGCTTACCAGCTCTGTTCGGAGAAGTAGACATCCTAAAGGCAATTCAACTCCTACCTGGAATTCAAAGTTCTGGGGAAGGAAACTCTGGATTTTACGTTAGAGGTGGCGGCCCCGACCAAAACCTCATCCTCCTCGACAACGCTACGGTATACAATGCCACACACCTCTTCGGGTTCTTTAGTGTTTTCAATGCCGATGCAATAAGTAACGTGGACATATACAAAGGTTCTATGCCTGCCAGGTTTGGAGGACGGATTTCCTCCGTTTTGGACATTGGACTTAGAGAAGGCAACAGGCGCGAACATAAACTCACGGGCGGCATAGGACTTATTAGCTCCCGTCTTACGGCCGAGGGTCCACTAGAAAAAGACCGGTCTAGCTACATCATCTCAGGAAGACGGACATACATAGACGTTCTCACAAAACCATATGTGGACACCACCCCTGCCGCCGGTTCCGGCTATCACTTCTATGACCTTAACATGAAGGTGAATCATCGAATCAGTGACAAGGACCAGATTTTCATGAGCGGGTATTTTGGGAGAGATGTATTTTCATTCGCTAGTACTGAATCTGATCTATCCTCATCTATTGCCTGGGGAAATGCAACAGGGTCTGTAAGATGGAACCATCTTTTCAACGACAAACTTTTCCTCAACACCAGCGCCATCTATAGTAACTACGAATGCGATTTGTCCATAGGCCAAGAGGATTTCACTTTCGGGTTCGACACCGGCATTGAAGATTGGGGCACTAAGACTCAATTGAGTTATTACCCTAACTCTAGGCATAAAATCAAAACCGGAGTGGATTACGTTTTTCACGAGTTTAGGCCCGTTAGTTACTTTGCCCGTCAGGGTGACACACCCTATGACTTAGGATCGTCTAGCGATACCTATAGCCATGAAACGGCCATCTATCTGGAAGACGAGTTCGAGGTAAACGAAGTCCTACTAATCCACGCCGGCATTAGGTACAGTGACTTTAGACACGTGGGACCTTTCACTAGAACTCCTCTAGATCCTAACCTTGCGAGCACGACCTACGGGGACGGTGAACTGGTGAAGAAGTACAACGGATGGGAACCTAGAATATCGGCTAGACTAATAACCGGACCTAAGACGAGTGTAAAAGCCAGCTTCAGTGAGAATTACCAGTACGTTCACCTTGCCTCCTTATCCGGATCGTCAATGCCCATGGATGTTTGGGTTCCATCATCTGACATTGTCGAGCCTCAATGGGGCAGACAATACAGCACAGGGGTTTTTGCCGACCTAGGAGAGAATAACGAATGGGAAGCTTCACTTGAAGCATATTACAAGGATCTTGAAAACCTCGTTGATTATGGAGAGAACACACTTCCTACTGACAATATCGGAACTAACACAGATAACAACTTAGTTTTCGGAACAGGATGGTCATACGGGCTGGAAGTATTTATCAAGAAGCGCACGGGAAGATTAAATGGTTGGCTGGGCTATACTTGGAGTAAAACAGATCGGTTATTTGATGACCTCAATGACGGGGTGCTCTTCCCGGCTAAATACGATAGGAGGCATGATGTAAGTTTGGTTTTGGACTACACCATAAATCCACAATGGAAGGTAGCGGGAGTATTCGTTTACGCAACAGGAAACTCCATTACTCTTCCAGAACAACGCTACATTGTCGAAGGACTTGTCACGAATGTTTACGGAGATAGGAATGGATACCGCATGGCGGATTATCACAGAGCTGATATCAGTTTTACGTATACTTCTCAGAAGAAAAGGAATTATGACAGCCATTGGGTTTTCAGCGTTTACAACCTTTACAACCGCGCTAACCCCTACTTCTTATACTTCGATACTGAAGGCTCTCCCGTTGATGGAACCCTACAAGTTTCCGCGAAACAAGTGAGTCTATTCCCCATCCTTCCATCTTTTACTTGGAATTTTAAGTTCTAATATTTAGATGAAATCCCTAAGAACATTAGCACCCTTATTTTGGAAATACAGGGGAAGATTGTTTGCTGGGATTATTTTTATTCTTCTCACAAACGTCCTTGCTGTTTTCGCTCCAGCCCTTGTTGGAGAAGGAATCAACGCACTCAAGGACGCACACGATAGCTACCTAGCTCCAGGAGCTGAAATTTCAGATGATAGCTTTATCGCCCTTCCTGAAATCCTCTCGAAAGTGGGTGAGCTAACGGGGCTGGATGAGATTTGGGGTGGGGAAATAGAAACTAAATCCGATGTACATAGGCTAGTGGTTTTAATAGCTATTCTACAAGCCATACTGTACCTCATCACGTATTTAATTAAAGGCATATTCCTATACTACACCCGCCAAACCATCATCGTCAACTCCCGCCTAATGGAGTACGACTTAAAGGAGAAAATCTTCTCCCACTATCAACTTCTCGACACTCGTTTCTACCGATCTAACGATACGGGAGACCTAATGAACCGCATCTCCGAAGACGTAAGCAGGGTAAGAATGTTCCTAGGCCCGGCAGTCATGTACACCCTCAACCTAGTGGCCTTAATCGTGATTGTCGTAGGTGTGATGGTAAGCATAGACCTCAAGCTCACCCTTTACGCCCTACTCCCACTTCCACTGATGTCCATAGGCATTTACATTATCTCCTCTAGGATCAATGAGCTAAGCGATTCAGTTTCTGCATCACAATCGAACTTAAGCACATTCGTTCAGCAGCACATCTCTGGCATAAGAGTCCTTCAATCTTATCACAAGGAATCTCAAGCCGCTACAAGGTTTGAGGTAGAAACTGACGAGTACAAGGAAAAAACCCTCAAGCTTGTAAAGGTGGAGGCAATGTTCATGCCTATAATTGTACTTCTAGTGGGCCTTAGCACCGTACTCACAGTTTATGTGGGAGGAACGCAGGTTATGGCTGGAAAGCTCGAGTTGGGCCACATATTCCAGTTTATTTTCTATGTGAATCTACTGACTTGGCCTTTTGCGTCTGTGGGTTGGGTTACCTCTTTAGTCCAAAAAGCAGAGGCCTCTATGGCCAGAATTCTAGTCTTCCTCAATACGAAGCCAGAAATCTCCGAACCCGACGAAAACACAGTTTCGGCTAGCTCACCCACCAACACTGACCCCGGCTTAATCTTCTCAAATGTCAGCTACACATATCCCGACACGGGAATAGAAGCTATAAAGGATATCTCATTCTCCTTACCCCCCATACAAACACTAGCAATAACAGGAAGAACAGGTAGCGGGAAATCTACAATAGCTAGCCTTTGCATGCGACTAATAGACCCCACAACAGGACAGATATTTAACGATTGTAAGGACCTCAAAGAAACCTCCCTTAAGAAGCACAGAAATAAAACTGGCTACGTACCGCAAGACGTTTTTCTATTCTCGGACACTATAGCCAACAACATAGGCTTCGGAAAGAAAAACGGGGCTAGCTTAGACGCCATAAAACATGCAGCAACTCTAGCAGGAGTCGCATCAGATATCGAAGGCCTTAAGAACGGGTACGACACCATTTTAGGGGAGCGAGGTGTTAATCTCAGCGGAGGCCAAAAACAACGCATAAGCATAGCCCGAGCACTTATACGCAACCCAGAAATCCTCATCCTCGACGACTGCCTATCTGCTGTGGACACATCCACAGAGAAGCACATTCTGAATAATTTATCCTCAAAAAACATATCGCGCTCCACCTTAATCATAAGCCACAGAATCTCAACCATCAAGCACGCTGACCTCATCCTGGTTATCCAAGACGGCCAGATTGTAGAGCGTGGCACACACTCCGAGCTACTCACTTCTAGTGGCCTTTATTCAGCCATGAATACTCAGCAAGAAACCGGCTCTAAAGATGGAATCTAACCTCCCATTTAAAGGGCTAAAAATCCTCGAACTGAGTTCAGTCCTAGCTGGCCCACTAGCTGGCTCATTCTTTGCTGAAGGGGGCGCGGAAGTAATAAAGATCGAACACCCCACTCACGGTGACGTAACTAGAAGCTGGCTAACCAAATCAGAAACCACGGGTAGCGGCACCTCCTCATATTACGCCGCTGCGAATACCTTCAAGAAGGTACTAAAACTAGATCTCGCCTCAGAAGAGGGTCAGTCTCAACTCCAACAATACATCTCCTCTTGTGATATCCTCCTCCAAAACTTCAAGGGAAAGGATCTCATTAAATTCAACCTCACACCTAAAACCCTAGCCCTTAACAACCCCAACTTGGTGCATATTAGACTCGTGGGCTTTTCAAATGAGCCCACTCGCCTCGCATACGACGTCGTAGTCCAAGCCGAGACAGGTTTCATGCACCTCAACGGAAGTGCCGACGGCCCGCCCACTAAACTTCCGGTGGCTTTTATGGATATTCTTGCTTCAGACCAAATCCGCTCAGCCGCTCTCACCGGCCTATACGCCAGAGCCACAGGCGCCCAAGGATGGTACGCTGAGGTAAGCCTAGAAAAAAGCGGCCTCGCGGCTCTCATAAATCAGGCCAGCAACTACTTAATGAACGGCACTTCTCCCAGTCGTAGCGGCTCCTTACATCCTAACATCGCGCCCTACGGCGAAATTTTATCTGTGGCTAACGATGTCGAGATAGTTCTCGCCGTGGGCAGTGACTCACAGTTCCACGGACTTTGTTCCGTATTAGAATTAACGGCCTTATCCCGAGACGATAGATTCTCCTCAAATAAACTACGCGTTGAAAACAGAATCGAATTACTAAAGCTTCTGAAAGAAGCAGCACGTAAGGCAGATGCTGGGCAGTTAATGAGTGAGTTCCTTAAATACGGTGTGCCTGCAGGAGTCATTAAATCCCTAGAGGAAGTCTTCTCGCAAAACAGTGCTGCATCTAAATCTGTTATTACTGAAATAGCACCAGGTTCTAACCAGCAGCTACGCAAGGTCAGCACCACTGCTTACTCCATCACCGTATTCGGCAACAACAAGTCATAGCTAGATCCTGCGGCAACAGTTAAGCTGCTCTTTCTGAGCCAAGGATTAAGGGATTTCAATTCGTGAAGATTAGATCCTTGCTCCAGAGCGAACACACTCAAGTCAGAAATTGTCGAAGACACATTGATTACGCGAGTATCATGAGGGCTGTATAAATCTGAAGGCGTGAGTTTAAAACCATAATCTCCTGGCCTAGACAGAACCTCCTTTAGGGCTATCATTCTATAAACGTACCGTGCTGTCTCTGCATTTAAATGCAAATCCCAATAGCTACTCACCCCCTGCTCTTTGAGCCGGTTTGAGACTCCAGCTCTACCCATGTTGTAAGAAGCCGCTGCGAGGGACCAACTCCCGAACTGTTCGTAGGACTTAAGGAGATATATGCAAGCTGCTCTTGTTGATTTCTCAACGTGATACCTTTCGTCAACTGTAGTGCTAACTTCTAGATCGTATTCAGGGGCTGTCTTTTTCATAAACTGCCAAAACCCACTAGCACCAGCAGGTGACACCACCTGACTCAATCCACTCTCAATAACTGCTAAATATTTGAAATCATCCGGCACACCATGTTCCGCAAGAATGGGCTCTATGAGTGGAAACCATCTAGCCGCTCTTTTCAAATAAAGGATAGTCGAACTGTGCCTGTATGTGTTGATGATAAACTCCTTATCCAACGCCTCTATAACCCCAAAGCTCTCTAACGGAACTTCTTCACCCGCCAAGCTAAGTGAGGTGGGTATAACTGGCGATATAACTATGGAATGAGTTAATGGAGGCGACGGAGAAGCTGAAGCTAAGAAAATAAATGCTACAACTAGTATTGTGAAGATGGTTAAGAAGAACTTTTGCATAGAACAAAATTAATTTGACAAGTCAGAACCCCCTGCGTATCATCCACTTATTTGTCAACTAATCCTGAAAAGTTATTGCAAGTACAGCTTATCGATGTCAATGTGCTCTTCGCCCACTATTTCTTCACCCAAGTAAAAAAGAATAGAGTTTTTGTCAACCAGGTAGTTGACTTTTTTAGGGTCCTTTGCACTCCGGGTGTCGGTAGATAACGAATCGACAACAATAGTAGCCGGCCCGTATTCAGGTTTTTTCTGAAACACCGCGAAAGAATAGTCACATCGCGAAATACTCACTTCTTCAACCACAACACTAGAAAGATCTTTAGCTGCGATAGCAATGAACGCACTGTCTATTTCGCAGTTCACAATCGTCAAATGAGAGTTTTCGCCACAAGAAATCCCTTTATCCCCTGAATTTCGGACGGTGCAGGAGTTGATTGTGATTTGGCTTCCAGAAAAATCAAGACAGTCATTACCTGTATTATAAAACTCAGAATTAATAACCAATCCAGTACAGAAATCGGCATCGAATCCGTCGGAGAAAGTCCCATAAACCTTACAGTTATCCATAACGAAGTCACACCTAATCAGATTCAAAGCGTCCTCACAGTGATTATCCTTAAACGTACAGCTTTCTAGCAACACCTCCCCCTCATAAATGGTCACTGCGCCAGTCAAAGTTCTGTTATTCTTATGAAGTGTATTCAAACCCTCGAAATGAGCGTGAGATAGTACCGATTTTTCACCCGGAGCTATCACCACGAATCCATTAGCTGTAGAATCCAAAGACGTGATTAAAATCGGCATACCCGCCGTACCATTCATCTCTACTGGTGAGTGAGTAATAAATGAAGCGTTGTTAATCAAATTCAAAATAACACCAGCTTCGAAAACAACTACACGTCCCTTTGGGATTACGATATCTGAAGAGATTTCATAAACGCCCTTAGAAATTACTATGTCGCCTTCGCCGCTTTTAACGCCTAGGGCTAACAGAGATGTCTCGCGAATATTCGTAAAGTGTTTGCGCCCCCACTTGCTGATTTTCTCTACGAATACACGATCTCCACAATTTAAAGCGCGGTAGTGTAAGTATCGAGGATTGGATTCAATTAAAAGCGAGGCACTGCTAGATTCGCTGTTAAACTCTGAGAGTTCGAGAGCTTCAGGGAAATAAATAACAGAGTCTTTATTGCTTTTAACAGAATACCCTATCACTTCAAGTGAAGAAGAATGGAAGTTT
>CAWVZZ010000086.1:0-8764 GCA_963934745.1 uncultured Flavobacteriales bacterium
GGAAGAGTAAAAAGAAGAATAAGTAAAATATTACGCATCGTGAGCCAAGTTAGCAAGAACACACTCAGACATTGCTAGAACTACTCAACAGGTTTCCCACAAAGAATACAAGCCCAGCCATCCCTTTCAATAACATTGACAACTTGTAATCCAAGTGCCGTAATTGATGCCGTCATCTGATTCACATCACTCATAAAGAATCCCGAAAAAACAAGCCTACCTCCTGGCTTTAGAACACTGTTATATATCTTCATGTCTGCTAATAACACATTCCTGTTTATGTTCGCTAGAATGATATCGTTTAATTCGTCGTGGGATCCTTTTAGTAAATCAGAAGTTCCGCAATGGACATTTATTGTCTGAATATCGTTCAGTTTTGCGTTATCTGTAGTGTTGCGCACCGCACCCTTTTCTATATCAATGGCTAACACATCTACCGCTCCTAATAATATTGATGCTATAGCTAATACCCCTGTTCCGCATCCCATGTCTAAGACTCTACTCCCTTTCACCTCTAGCATCAGAAGGGTCTTAACCATCATCCAAGTCGTCTCATGATGACCCGTTCCGAAGGACATGTCTGGCTTAATGATTACATCTAGTCCGTCTTGTAGTTCCGGATGAAATGGGGCTCTTATTTGGGCTAAATCGTCTATCAACACAGGTTCGTAATTTTCCTCCCACTCTGCGTTCCAATTCTCAGTCTGAACTAAAGATTCGTACCATTCCATACTATCTGATACTTTCTCAAGTCTAGATTTTACATGGTCCAAATCTAATCTGATAAGTGTCTTTAAAGGTGTGTGCGCAATTAATCCGGTATCCGTAGATTCAAAAACCTCGAAATCAAGTTCAGATAGCCAAGCAATAGCTATCTCTCTAGAAGGCAGTACGGGCAGGAAGATTATCTCCAGCTTTAAATATTCTTCTCGAATAAATTTTCTACTCATACTGTCGTATTAGCCGATGCCTTTATAATTGAGCAAAAATCTGCCACATTAAGAGATGCACCTCCGATCAAGCCACCATCGACATCTTTGTTTGAGAATAGCTCAGCTGCATTAGACGGCTTACAGCTACCTCCATACAGTATGCTAATACCTGAAGATAAATCTTCACCAAACTTTTCTATCAACCACGTTCTAATAAACTTGTGCATTTCGCCAGCTTGTTCAGATGAAGCAGTCCTACCTGTTCCGATAGCCCAAATAGGCTCGTATGCAATTACGAACATACTTACATCTACGCTCTTCACATCAGATAACGCCGAAGAAAGTTGAGTGGCAATGAAATCGTTTTGGTCTTCAGCATCTCTAACCTGAAGCGATTCACCACAGCAAAGAATAACACCTAAGCCAGACTCCATACATCTAGCAATTTTATCAACCACTATATCATCAGTTTCTCCATATGAAGCCCTTCTTTCAGAATGTCCCACCAAGGCGAAATCAACTCCACACCCCACTAACATGTCAGCCGTATACTCACCTGTGTGAGCACCTGTCCCTGTAGCACTTACGGTTTGGGATGCGAGCAACATTCGCGAGTTTTTCACCTCTGCTAGCGAAGACAAATAAGGTGCAGGAGGTGCTATCATGACCTTCACATTAGATGGCAAATTATCTAACTCAACAGCCATCTCACTCATCCACTCACGTGACTCGTTGATAGATTTATTACTTTTCCAGTTACCTGCGACTAAATTCCTCATCATATTTGATTTCTGCAAAGATGCTTAACTCTGACTCAAAGAACACAATTCTAAACGTCCTTCAAACAAATTGGGGGTATAATTCTTTGCGTCCATTTCAAGAAGGTCCTGTGGATGAGTTAACTAGAGGCGGAAACGTAATCGCTCTATTGCCTACAGGGGGTGGGAAATCGATCTGCTTTCAACTGCCGGCTTTAGTCAGAGGTGGGCTTTGCTTAGTTATATCCCCTCTCGTTGCTCTTATGGAGGACCAAACCCACCAATTAAAGATCTCTGGCTCTCGTGCTGCTACTCTTACTAGTTCTCTAGGTCGGGACGGAATTGATAGAGTACTTGAAAATGCTTGCTTAGGTGAGCTGGACTTTTTATATCTGGCGCCAGAAAGATTGCTGGATCCGATGTTTATTGCTAGATGCTCGAGGCTTGATGTAAGAACGATTGCCATAGACGAGGCTCATTGTATTTCTCAATGGGGACATGACTTTCGAAAGGAATATAGAAATATAGGAGCACTTAAAGGTGTATTCCCTCAAGCTGCATGGGGTGCATATACAGCAACTGCAACCAGAGAAGTCCTTAGGGATATAGAGCAGCAACTAGATTTCAATAACGTTCAAGTGTTTAGATCGCCTACAAGGAGATCGAACTTGCATTTTCAAGTAGCTACATGGGGTGATGCGACAAATGAATTACTTCAAACAGCTTTAAATTTATCTAAGGAGTTTCCTCATGATGCTGGATTAGTATATGTAAAATCACGAAGTGAAGCCGACAGATTTGCTCAGCGGATGAAGTCTATGGGATTGTCTGCAGAATCATTTCATGCGGGTCTAGATTCCAATGTAAAACAGACCAGACAACGCTATTGGATTAAAGGACGTATTCAGATAATATCATGTACTTCAGCATTTGGAATGGGGATAGACAAGTCAAATGTTAGATGGGTATTGCATTATGGTGCACCTACAACCCTAGAGAGCTATGTACAAGAAGCAGGTAGAGCGGGGCGAGACGGGAAAGATTCAAAGTGTATCTTATTTCAGGGAGAGATTGAACAAAAAAAATCTCAAAGGAAAATCAAAGAGCAATACCCCGACTTATCCGTTATCAGAGATGTATACCAAAACGCAGCAGATCAAGGTAGGGTAGCTCTCGGTGATAGTCCTGATGCAGGGACGGAGTTCAATATTGAGAAGGCGGCAAAGAGTTTAAAAGTCAAATACGCTCAAATAAAATCATCCCTAAGAATTCTGAGTAGTGCAGGTTATATAGACATCATTGAACATAAGCGCTCTAATTCAGGAACTCTTACATGGCTAGGGGGGCGCAATAGGATATTAAATACAACTGAAAATGACGAAGATGTGGTTTCTGCATTTTTGATGAGGCAGTTCAGTGCGTCTACAGAAAACTCAACCATAAACCCTTCTACACTTAGTAAAGAATTAAACTTATCTTTATTTACAATTAATGAGTCCCTTGCATCACTAGATGCACAAGGGGTTATAGAGTGGTCATCAACCCCCCCTGAATTACAGATAGCTTGGGTAGAGGCGAGGCGAGATGCCCAGAAGATAACTTTGTATCCCGAAGTATACTCAGATAGAATATCAGATTGTAATAACAAATGGAAATCAATACAATCATTTATTGAAAGCGATAATTGTAGAGCGTCTATATTAGATAATTACTTTGAGTCAACTGTTGAGTTATCCCCATGTGGCACATGCGATAACTGCACATTTAATTCCGATTCATCTAAAACGAAAATCACAACCATACTAAAAGAGAGGAAGACTCAAGGAATAGATGCATATGAACTAATTAGGTTGTTTCCGCCCGGTCACAGATCCTTTATCGCATCGTTATTAAGAGAATTATATGATGCCAGTGAAATTCATACTCAGGATACTACAGTCTTCAGTAGTTTTGCAAAATAATATAATAGCACATTATGGAAACTCCAGGAACGAATTATTCGACAATTACTATCAAACCAAAAAGGCAAGAAAGTATTTTACGCCGTCACCCGTGGGTCTTTAGCGGAGCCATAAAGAATATAGACGGAAAGCCCGGAGCAGGTGACTGGGTGTGTTTAAGAGCAAATAAAGGCGCACTCTTAGGATGGGGGCACTACTCTCCCGGAACTTCTATTGCTGTTAGGATAATGACCTTTGGGGAAGAACAGCCCGACAAGGCGTGGTGGTTTTCAAAGGTTGCTGAAGCTGTAAGTGTAAGGAAAGATTTAGGGTTACTTTCTGAGGAGAAGACAAGTAACGACACGTGTAGACTTGTCTTTGCCGAGGGTGATGGATTACCAGGTTTAATGGCTGACTTCTACAATGGTGTTCTCGTTTTACAATGTCACACACCGGGTATGCATAACATTCGGAGGTTGCTGTGTGAGGCTTTTTCAGAAGCTCTAGGTAAACAATTAGTAGCTGTTTACGATAAGAGCTCTAAATCTCTTGCAAAGCACGGAGACACTAAGAGCGAAGACGGAGTGATATGGGGCAAGGTCCCCGCGAATCATTTTTCGACCGAGCACGGGAATAAGTTCAAGATTGACTGGGAGTTGGGCCAAAAAACCGGCTTCTTCATCGACCAACGCGAGAACAGAAAACTACTTGGAGAATTTTCTAAGGGAAAGAAAGTGCTAAACGTGTTCAGCTATACTGGAGGGTTCTCTGTATATGCAATGAAAGCTGGAGCTAAAGAAGTCCACAGTCTCGACAGTTCTGCAAGAGCACTAGAGGTCTGTGAAGAAAATATCGTTTTAAATTCTCTGTCAGATAGTGCCCATAAGTCGCTAAACGAAGATGCCGTTCAGTTTTTAAAAGGTGATCTAAGCGAATATGATGTTATCATTTTAGACCCACCTGCATTTGCAAAACGAGCTTCTGCAAAACACAACGCTGTTCAGGGCTATAAGAGGATTAATCTCAGAGCCTTAGAGTCCATGAAGCCAGGCTCGATTCTTTTTACTTTTTCGTGTAGCCAAGCTGTAAACGATAAGCTATTTACAGATACTATTATCTCTGCCGCAATTCAAGCGAACAGAACTGTACGGATACTCCACAGACTGCACCAGCCATCAGACCATCCTGTGAGCGCTTTCCATCCAGAAGGCTCTTATCTAAAAGGGTTGGTATTAAGGGTTGACTAGGGCTGCAGAAGACTCTTACTCCAAGACTGATTATTCATAGTGTAAAGCACTCTGTCGTGAAGTCTAGACGCCCTTCCTTGCCAAAACTCAACTTTATGTAGCCTTATGACGTAACCTCCCCAATGTGGAGGCTTAGGGATGCATTCTACACCTTCATATCTTTCTGTAACCTTTCGTAACTCTCGTGTCAGTTCATCGCGATTTAACAGAGACATGCTTTGCTGACTGACCCACGCTCCTATTTGTGACCCTCTAGGCCTGGAAGCGAAATACCTTACAGCTTCATCCTCGTCCAGATGTTCTACCTCCCCTACTACTCTTACTTGCCGTTCTGATTTGGCCCAAAAAAATGTTGCACCTACCCTATTCAATCTCTCAATATCCGAAGCTTTATCACTTTTCTTATTCGTATAAAACACAATCCCACCACTAGAAATATCTCTTGCTAGGACGATTCGCCCCGTGGGATATCCCTCCGAATTAACAGTAGACAAGGAAAATGAATTGGAATCCTTCACACCATCTTTTTCAGCTTCCAACACCCAGGCTTTTAATTGTGCACCAGGACATTCAAGCATGTCGTCAATGCACAACTCGCCTTTTATGTAATCAGTCCTTATAGACTCTAACTTATCTTTCTCACTACTCATATTAGAGATCCTTAGCCTTTAATTCTTTAGACCAAACCTCTTCTCCTACAGCATTCTTGATTACAATAACCATAACCCTGTCTTTACGAGGGCCAGAAAAGTTCAACTCCGCATAATTTCTCTCAGCGACAACTGTCCCTTCTACCCTTAGTGTGTTCTCCTCATCTGAGTTATCATAACTAGAGCTTGTAAGAGGAGAGGTCGTTAAATCGTGAATTACTACACCCTTATCGAGTTCTAACCTGCTTAATTCAGTACAGTGCCTATCTCCACTTAAGAACACTACTCCGTGGATTCGCTCCTCTTCAATGCGGTCTATAATGGTTTGGCGCTCTGGATATCTAGCCATATTCTCGTGTTTCGCATTATCAGAGAGAAATTGCCCCCCTATGGCTACAATCTTAAATGGAGCTCTGCTTTTATTCAAAGCGGCAATTAGCCAGTCGATTTGGCCTTCGCCTAGAACCTGAAGGTCTTGTGTTCTATTGTAATGATGAACTCTATCAGTTCTATTGTCTAACAAAAAGAATTCCACGTCATTGAATCTAAAGGCTGTACCCACATTATCCGATCCTGAAGGTGCACCATAACTAGGGTTAGCCCAGAAGGTCTGAAAGGCATCTTTCGCCCAGTCACCATGAATCCAACTTCTGTCTGCGTCGTTTGGCCCAAAATCATGATCATCCCAAATTGCATAATTAGGACATGAACTCAATAAATCCTGCATCTCGGGAATTCCCCTTGTGTGTGTGTATCTATACAAGTAACCCGAATAACTTTGAAAATCTACTTCTCTCAAATACACATTATCACCAAGCCATAACATCATATCAGCTTCCTCAGAAGCCATCACTTCAAAGATGTTGTACTCGCCTCCATATGGTTTTCCAGGTCTGTCATAGATAGAGTCATTAATAAAAGCACAACTTCCAGCTAAAACCTTAAACTCCGGGGGGTCTATCCTGTAATCCCAAAGTACTTGAGTATTGATACTAATCTCATCGCTTAAAACCCGTCCGTTAGAAACCACCACTGCCCTATATTCTGTCCCAGGATCTAGGTCTGATAATTTAAATATCGCAGTGTAGGCATCACTCTTACTCGTGAGTATAACTTCAGAAAATAGTGCACTTGATGCGTTGTTGTTATCTGAACTCCAGTATTTCAAAGCGATAGGAGCTTCTTCATTCATCTGTACCCAGATGTTTGCTGAACGCATACTAACGTGCCCTATCATCGGGCCGCTTGAGATAAATTGAATGTTAACGTCGATTGAGTTTGACTCAACCACATTCACTTCACCCAATATTAAACACGAAGGGAGACTTGAAATGAATACGAGTCCCATAAATACAGCTATCATTCTATTCATGGTGGTAAGATAATATCAGATTACCACTATAGTGTGATGTCTGCTAAATATTAAACAAGAAAAAAGGGAACCCGGAGGTTCCCTTTTCAGTAAAGTCAAATAAGTTCGTCGTGTCTACTAGCGAGCAACTACAAAGTTCTGTGCTGTAGAAAAATCACGGTGCTTAGCAGAAAGTGTGTAAGTACCAGCAGCAAGTCCGTGCTTGATTACAAGACGGTTACCACCGATTACATCTTCCTGGCTGTACTCAGAAGTAAGAACAATCTTACCAGTTAAGTCAGTAGCTTCGATGATCATGTTTTGGTCTCCTAAAACTAGCTCAGCATCAAACTGCATGCTGAATGTAGACTCGATTACCGGGTTAGGGAAAACGTTCCATCTAGTATCATTAGCGATACCAGTTATTCCTTCAGTTACTTGACCTTCGCAAGAACCGTCGTTATAAGTAGCTGAAGAACTGTAGTTAGAAGCGTTAGCGTCTGTGCAACCGAATACTTGAGCATCATCAGTAGAGAATGTTAGATCGTACTCTAACCAAGTCTCCTGTGAATCTTCTGTAGTTAAACGACCCTGTAGGTTAAGAATACCTGTAGCAGTTCCATCAGTAGTAAGTTGCATTAATAGCACCTTGTTTCCAACTTCAGCAGCTGCTTGAACGTCAGTAGGTACAACGAACCAAGCTCCATCAGTAATGTTAAGCTCGTTTCCAGCAAGGAAATCAGAGTAATCTACACCGATAGTAAATAGGTTGTTGTTCTCGCTGCTCTCAGCTCCAACAGTTACCCAGCTATCAAAAGCAAGACTAGGTGTAATCATCAATCCAGCTTCACTAACAGTAGTTGTTGTAGAGCTACCATATTGGTGCTGGAAAAAAGTTCCAGTAGTAGCTACGTTTAATACATGCTCGTTAGCCGCAAAAATTGCGTGTAAAGAGTGTTGTGCTGTAGGTAGTACGGCGTAAACACGGTAAGTGTTTCCAGGTACAAGACCTCCGTTGTCTACAGCTTCAACTACCAACTCTACGTTAGTAGCGCTAGCTCCAAAGCCCATTATTAGGGCCGCTGTCATTGCGAAAATGTTCTTCATGAGAAAGGGTTTATTGTTATCTCGGTTTATTTATTTACTTATTTAGTAGTAAGTCATATTACAGACTTGCGGATAAAGATAGGACATTAATTTCGAAAATCACAACACTTTTACAAGGAGTTTCTATTTATTTCCTCGATAAGGATGTTAATTTCTTCGACGAACGCTCGTTGGTGTGTTTGCATACATATATATAACGTACACATTTATTAATGGTTGCTCAGGATAAATCTGAAACTCCTATAGCTATCTTGCAGAAGCTAAATATCAGCCGAACAACCCAATATATATTCTATGAAGAAGCTTGGAAATCTAGTTAAGGACAGTTGGATTGAAGGAAATGGAAGTGGTACATCACTTTATAATGCAATAACAGGCAAGGAAATATATTCCGCTAGCACAGATGGAATAGATGTGGGTGGAATGTATGATTATGCTCGTGAAATAGGTGGGCACGCTCTGAGAAAGATGACCTTTCAAGAGAGGGCGTTGATGCTGAAGAGTTTGGCATTACATCTACAAGAACACAAAGCAGAGTTTTATAAAGTGAGCTGGGCAACCGGAGCGACTAAGGTAGATAGCTGGATAGATATCGAAGGTGGTATAGGAAATCTCTTCACGAATGCTAGCTTGCGACGTAAACTGCCGAACACTTCCTTTGCTGTAGATGGCGACTTTATTCCACTCTCTAAAGAAGGTACGTTCGGGGCACATCACCTTCTAGTACCTAAAGAAGGTGTTGCAATACATATTAATGCATACAACTTCCCTGTTTGGGG
>CAWVZZ010000087.1:0-8654 GCA_963934745.1 uncultured Flavobacteriales bacterium
ACTGTGAAGATGGTTCAGATGAGGATGGTGCTTCTCCTACTGAGAATTGTGAAGACTTAGAAGAACAATCTTTATGTGAATCTTGTATTGAAGACGGGGGTTTTTATTGTGGAGCTGACCCTAACAATTGGACTTCTTATTCTCCAGGCGGCTGTGTGCCACACTATTATTTAAATGATGGTTGGGAAGACTGTGAAGATGGTTCAGATGAGGATGGTGCTTCTCCTACTGAGAATTGTGAAGAATCGGATTGCTCTTTAGATTTTGTTTGGGGAATAATTGATGATTATATCTCTGTTCAAGCAGTTGAATTTCCATCTGGTTCAGAATTAACCTTTATCTTAAATGGGTTACCAATTGAGAGCATTAATGATGTGATACAATTTGTAATCCCTATAGATGTATTTAGCCCAATAACAATTTGTGCGTTTTATACTAGTGATGACTGTCCAGAAGGCATAGAGTTTTGTGATACCATTCTTTTATATGAGCTGTTAGGGGATTGTATAGACATAACACAAATTGACCCATTTGCTATATGTCTATCAGAATATGATCCAGTATGTGGATGTAATAATGTTACATATGAGAATATTTGTGAAGCTGTAAACTATGGAGGTGTAACTTCGTGGACAGAAGGGCCATGTGATACAGATGGCGAAGATCTAGGCTGCTATAATGAAGAAGGGGTATTCTTTGATGTTGGTTCTGAGTGGTTTTTAAATGATTGCGAATATATTTTCTGTGAAGGTCCAGACAGTTGGTCAGACATAAATGTCATTGATAATTGTTTAGGATGCTATGATGAGGAAGGGCTCTTTTATGAACTAGGTGACGCATTTTTTTTCGATGAGTGCTCATTTATTTTTTGCGAAAGTCCCAACACTTGGTCTGAGACAGTTATTATTCCAGACTGTGAGGGGTTAGGTTGTTATAGTGATAATGGCGCTTTTTATGAAGTGGGTGAGGAACTAATGCTAAATGAATGTGAATATATTTTCTGTGAGAATCCAGGAAATTGGTCAGAGTTACAAATAGTTCCAGGTTGTGGTGTTGATTGTGATATTACTATAGAAGCATGGTCACAGAGTAACATATCTTGTGGTTGGTGGACGTTTCAGCTTAATATAAATGAAGAAACAGATAATATTTTCTGGGATTTTGGAGACGGTACGACAGGCTCCGCAAATACAATAACGGAACATTTATATGAAAATGATGGTGTGTACTTGGTTTCTGCCATTGTCTTCACGCCAAATTGCGAATTGGTTACAGCTGTTGCCGAGATTGTTATTGAAGGGTGTGATGATGTGCCTGGGGATCTAGGCTGCTATAATGCAGAAGGGGTATTCTTTGATGTTGGTTCGGAGTGGTTTTTAAATGATTGCGAATACTTTTCTTGTGAAGGCCCAAACAATTGGTCAGATGTTATAACAATTGAAGATTGTGTTGATAGTTTAGGCTGCTATGATGAAGAAGGTGTTTTCTATGCATTGGGAGCTAACTTATTCTTTAATGCTTGCGAATATATTTATTGTGAAGCGCCGAATGATTGGTCAGACGTTAACACTATTGAAGGTTGTGTTAATGATTTAGGCTGCTTGGACGAAAATGGAATTTTCTATGAAATTGGGTATAATCTATTTATTAATGACTGTGAGTATATGTTCTGCGAAAGTCCCGGTAATTGGTCTGGTTTACTTGAAGTCCCAGGTTGTAATGAATTAAATTGTGAGTTCACCTTAAATTCTCAAAACAACACTACCATTGACTGTGCAAATTGGACATTCGTTCTTGATTTGTCCGAAGAAACAGAAAATATTTTCTGGGATTTTGGAGACGGAAATTATCAAGACGGAGGCATTTCAGCGGACTACACCTACAACTCTTCTATTGATACTCAATATGTCGTTACAGCTTCAATACTAACCAATTATTGTGGTTTAATATTCTTAGATTATTTGGTTGAATTTGATTGTAATATCGACGCAGGTTGTTATAATGACAACTATGAGTTTTATTCTGTGGGTGACGAACAAATGATAAATGATTGCGAGTACATCTACTGTGAGGGACCAGGAAACTGGTCTAGTGTTCAAACATTACCTGGCTGTGAAGGCGAATGCGATGACTTTATTGTTGCCTCTCCTTATGATTTCTCCCCATGTACCTGGATTTTTGAAGTAATCTCTGATGGACAAATTTCTGATCTAGTTTGGGAATTCGGTGACGGGATAGTGCAGTATGGAGATAGCCTCACTTTGCACGATTACTCTATGGATGGATTTTACCCAGTAACTGTAACATACTGGAGTTTTGATTGTGGCATTATGACGTTGACGACAGAAATTGAAGTTTATGGATGCGGTAACGATGAGCAAGGTTGCTACGATGATAATGGTATATTCTACTTAGTAGGTGAAGAGCTGTTTTTAAACGAATGTGAGTACATCTATTGTGAGGGACCTGAAAATTGGTCGGCCGTTCAGACAATACCTGATTGTGGAGTGGATTGTACCCTAGGTTTCGAATGGTTCCCTAATCCTAACGGAGACATCTTTGCTGCGGCATATGATTATCCTGAAGGAGTGAACTTAATTTGGACAATAAATGGGGATATTATTATGGACGGGGTAAATGTATTTGACTTCAATCCTATATTATTCGACGATCCTATTGAACTTTGTGTATTCTACGAAAGTGCAGATTGTGGAGGTATAGAGTACTGTGAAATCATAGATAACATTTGGGGTGATTTGGGGTGTTATGAGAATAATGAGTTTTACCCCCTTGGTTATCAACTATTCCTCAACGACTGCGAATATATTGTATGTGAGTGGCCAGATGCTTGGTCTGAGGTGATTGAAGTTCCAGATTGTGGTGAAGATGATTGTACCATAGAATTTGATGGAGAGGTTTCAGACGGCTATGGTGGATTTGAGGCTTGGGATTACCCCGAAGGTGTTAATTTACATTGGTACGTAAATGGTGAGTTCTATGCTGAAGGGATATATATGATTGAATTAGCTGATCTCCCGCCAAATCAGTACTTAGAAGTCTGTGTTGGATATATGACAGAAGATTGTGGTGAGGTATTCTCATGTGAGACTTATTATAATGAAGATGGCGGAAATATTGAGTGTACAATACAGCTTGACTCATGGACACAAGGGGGCTATGCTGGATTTGAGGCTTATGATTATCCTGAAGGAGAAAACCTAGTATGGTACCTTAGCGGGGAATTCTATGCTGAAGGAGTGAACTATATAGAGCTATTCGATATAGGATCAACTCCGTGGCTAGAGGTTTGTGTGGGATATACAAATGAAGAGTGTGGAGATGTATTCGTATGTGATACACTAGAGACTAGTGGCGGGATGAACTGTCCAGATGAGATATTTGCATACCACTCTGAATGGAATTTATGCAGCTGGGAATTCGCAGTAGAGATGGATAATCCTAACGGCTTTGTAGAGTGGGACTTCGGTGATGGAACAGCCATAGAGAGTGGACCCTGGGCTACACACGATTACGTGGAAAGCGGTGTTTACACTGTGTCTGCTTTCTATTCGAGCCCATCATGTCCTAATGGTGTGGAGTTACATGTGACCATAGAAGTATGGGGTTGTAACGAAGAGGCTGATTGTATTAATGAAGACCAAATCGAAGAAAACTTCGCCTGCACAGAAGAGTACGCTCCTGTGTGTGGATGTGACGAGGTTACCTATTCGAACCACTGCTATGCATACTTCTACCATGGAATAACCTCATGGGTAGAGGGTGAATGTACAGATGCTGTGAACGATTTCGAGACTACGGCGAACTGGAAAGTTTATCCTGTTCCGACTGCGGATGGAATAACGTTGAAGGACTTGCCTGAAGGGGTTTGGACTTGCAAGATGTACGACTCAAGAGGAAGAAACGTGATGACACAAGATGTGTTAAACGGAGAACGTCTCGGATTAGAGACTCTAGAAGAGGGCTGGTATACCATACAAATTGTAGGTATTGCGGGTTCTGCTAAAAGAGTGATTGTACAGCGGTAAGGCGTTAGTAAATTCTTACATTTGCGAGGCACAAGAATTAAACCTATATGCGCTTCAACCGCCTCAACGTCTGGACCGGATGGTCAGTTTGGCTCATAGCCACAATTGTATACCTACTGACAGTAGAACCTACTGCTAGTTTCTGGGATTGTGGAGAGTTCATAGCCTCGGCATATAAATTAGAAGTAGGGCATCCTCCAGGGGCGCCCTTCTTCATGTTATTAGCTAGAGCTTTCATGGTAGTGGCTAGCCCTGAGAATGCTGCCTTTGCAGCGAATACGCTATCTGTATTGAGTAGTTCGTTCACGATTCTTTTCCTTTTCTGGAGTATTACTCACCTCGCAAGGAGATTTGCTGGAGGATTTTCCATCGAGCCTTCGAAAGCTGAAGCAATAGCGATATTAGGATCTGGAGCAGTGGGTGCATTGGCTTACACGTTCTCGGATTCTTTCTGGTTCAGTGCCACTGAAGGAGAGGTGTATGCCTTGTCGTCGCTTTTCACGGCGGCTGTTTTTTGGGCGATTTTGAAGTGGGAGACTGTGGCCGATGAGCCTCGCTCGTCGAAGTGGTTGATTCTGATAGCGTACTTGATGGGACTTTCTATAGGAGTTCACCTATTGAATCTTCTAGCTATTCCTGCGATAGCTCTCGTTTATTTTTTCCGTAAATACACGTTCAGCTGGCTGGGACTAGTCCTAACCGGTGCCATATCCATTGCCTTGCTTGGGTTGATTCAGATAGGCCTAATTCAAGGCTTCATTCAAGTGGCGGCTGATTTCGAATTGTATTTCGTAAACACTTTAGGGATGCCGTTTAATACGGGGATAATCATATATCTACTTGCTGCAGTTGCGGTATTAGCGGGTTTGGTTTACGTGTCAAGGCAGAAAGGTTGGTGGGCTGTTAATACCCTTACATTGTCTGTGGTAATGATACTAATTGGGTACTCTTCGTTTACTACGATAGTGGTGAGATCGAGTGCTAACCCCCCCATGGACGAGAACGATCCAGAAAACTTTTTTCAATTACTCAAGTACCTCAACCGTGAACAGTATGGTGACAGACCGCTAGCTACAGGACAGTATTGGGGAACCCCATTGGACTATGAAAACCAATACACAGACGGTGGAGCAACTTGGGTTAAAAGCTTTAGTGTAAAAGAACAGAAGGGCACAAGGGAGCTAAGAGTGAAGTCGTTTAAGAGGGAATCTACGGCTCTGAAATATCTTGAAAACAGCACTAACGAAAATCATTTCTTAGTTGAAGAATATGTAAACACAGGGGAGAAGAAAGGCACGATCTCTAACTATAACGATAATTATACCATGTGGTTCCCTAGGATGTACTCCAAGGAACCGCGACATATAAAAGTGTACCGTTCGTGGAGTAATTACAAGGGTTATAATGAAGCGGTGACGTTCACCAGCCCTCTTTCAGACTTCTCTATGACGAAGCCGGAATTTTTATACCATCTCGAAACTGAAATCCTATCGGGAGAACTTAAAAAAGCAGATCTAGAAAGAACACTTAAGCGCTTATTCAATGCATATGGACAAAGGTTTGACGACAACTACATAGTCGCTTCACAGAATGAGATTCAGGTAAAGGACCCTCAAACCGGAACAATGAGACTCGCTCCTCTAGACAATCCGAGCACACTCCAGGCATTATCTGATTGGATGGTTCAAGATTTAGAATCAGGATTATCTACTGGTAAGCCTTTCGTTAAGAGATTAAATCACCAGAAGAAATATTACGAGCAGCAAATAGCAAGAGCACAATCCCGCGAACAACAGCAAGCCGCTCTACGAGGTTTGGAAAATATTCACGACCAACTTCAGCCTACCCAGATGGAGAATCTGAGATACTTCACGGACTATCAATTAGGGTGGATGTACTTCAGGTATTTCATGTGGAATTTTACGGGTAAGCAGAATGACGTGCAGGGACACGGCGACTTCTTAAACGGGAACTGGCTTTCCGGGATTGATGCAATAGATTCGGGACGGTTGGGAAATAGAGACGCTCTAACTCAAGAGATGTCAGATAACAAAGGCCTCAATCATTTCTACTATCTACCTCTACTTCTAGGATTATTAGGATTGATTTTCCAGTTCTATAGAGACCCTAAAGGGGCAGGGACCATAGCACTTCTGTTTATTATGACTGGAATTGCTATTGTTGTTTATTTAAACCAAACAGGGATGCAGCCTCGCGAACGTGACTATGCATATGTAGGTTCATTCTATGCCTTCGCGATGTGGATAGGTTTGAGTGTGTTCGCGATGTTTGAAGTCATGAGAAATAGTAAAGCGAACGATGCTTTGGTTTGGTTTACCGTCCCGGCTGGTGCGGGAGTGCTATTCTATGTTTTAGAAATGATTAGTGGTGTACCGCATTATTTGTCGTTGAGTATTTTATTTATGACTGCGGTATCGCTAGTTCTATACGGGATAGCTCATCTAATGAGAACTTCGGGAATTGACGAAATAACCAGATCTTTCTCTGCTGTTGCTATCTTAATGCTAGTGCCTCTACTGATGGCTTTCGAGGGGTGGGACGATCACAGTCGAGCACACAGAACCACAGGAGTTGATTTCGCGAAGAACTATCTTTCTTCTCTAGCTCCTAATGCGATTATCTTCACGAACGGAGATAACGATACGTTCCCTCTTTGGTATGCACAAGAAGTGGAAGGCTTCAGAACAGATGTGAGAGTGTGCAACCTAAGCCTTCTTAATACAGACTGGTATGTAGACCAAATGCGTCGCAAAGCATACGAGAGTGAGCCTCTGCCCATCATGATGAATGAAGAACAGTATCGTCAGGGGACCCGCGATATCGTGCTTCTCGAACCTAATGGCTCAAAATTTATGGACCTGCAGGAAGCGTTTGAAGTTGCTTTAGATGATGACAAAACGAAGACTTACGGAGCTAAGAGTTATGCTTATTTTCCTTCAAATAAGTTCAGTTTAGCTGTCGATTCAGCAAAGATTATAGAATTAGGACTTGTAAAACCAGAAGATGCCGACCAGATAGTTGATACGGTTAAATGGACTATTACCGACGGAGAAGGTGAACCCTTACAATACGTTTTAAAGAACCAACTCGCCGTACTTTCAATACTAGCTAACAATGATTGGGAAAGACCAGTATACTTTGCTGTGACTACAGGCGGTGATGCGTACATAGGACTGGAAAAGTACTTCAGGCTTGAGGGTTTGGCATATAGACTTGTTCCAATTAAATATGAGACAAACCGTAACCCAAATCTTTTAGGGGGTATTGACACTGAGACTATGTACAATAATGTCATGGAAAAATGGCATTGGGGCGGTATGGATGATCTGGAACACGGCATTTATATGGATGAGAATAACCGTAGAATGGTGACGAATGTGCGTCTTCAGATGGCGAACCTTAGCGAGGCCCTTATTGAAGAAGGTGATCCTCAAAAGGCTCTTCATATTCTCGATGAAGTACTAAGAGGGACACCTCCAGAAAACGTCCCATATACATCGGTTATGATGCCCATCGCTTCCGCTTACATTCAGCTTTCATCTTCTGATAGTACTCTTTCACCTCTAGCGTATTCACTTTCACAAGAACAACACGACTCTGCATTAGCAAGCGCTCAAACGTTAATTGAATCTCTATTTAAGCAGCAAGAAGAAACAATCATCTTTAGCGCTTCGTTGGAAACTCAATATTTCATGGCTATGGAGTCAGAGATCCAAAGAGCTCTTCAAATTAGTGATAGGTTGATGAGGAGTTATAAATACTATTATCCAGAGGATGAATTTGTAATAGGCCTTGAGACTCGCTTGATTGAAATGCAGGACACTCTAGAAGGAATGCAACGCAGTATAATCGATCTAGGCTCGTACGGATTTTGATGGGGGAGGTGAAAAAAATCTCAATCGCAATACTCGCTTCTGGTACAGGTTCAAATGCCCAGGCGTTAGTGAAACATTTCGAGGCTATTCAAGAAATAGATATTGTTTATATAGGGTCAAACAACTCTTCTGCTGGAGTATTAGAAATTGCGAGTAGTGCAGGAATTTCAAGCTCGTGCTTTTCTAAATCTGATCTGCAGACAGGTGTTGTGCTTGAGGAATTAAAAACTAGATGTGTCGATTATGTTTTTCTCTGTGGATTTCTGCTAAAAATCCCAGCGAATTTAATCGCGGCTTTTGAGGGACGGATTTTAAACATCCACCCAGCATTGTTGCCTAAGTTTGGAGGGAAGGGAATGTACGGATTGAATGTACATGGAGCTGTTCTAGAATCGGGCGATCAGAGCTCTGGGATGACCATTCATAAAGTTAGTGCAGAGTACGATGAAGGCGATATTGTCTTTCAATGTTCTTCAGACATTTCTAAATGTAAAACAGCTGAGGAAATCGCGAATGTGGTGCTAGCTTTGGAGCATGAATATTATCCTCGCATAGCCGAGGCATTTATTAAAAATAGCTGATATGACATTAGACTATACTGAGATACTACAGAGCACCATGATTCTATTCGCGGTTGTTGACATCGTAGGGTCTATTCCTATAATTATGGATATCAAAAGCAAGGCTGGAGATATTCACCCTTTAAGAGCTA
>CAWVZZ010000088.1:0-8542 GCA_963934745.1 uncultured Flavobacteriales bacterium
GGAATATCAAATTCACAAGAACCGTCATCAATAGTCGCGAGTGGATTATAATTATCAGAAGTAATATCCATACATCCTGGAATATCAAATTCACAAGAACCGTCATCAATAGTCGCGAGTGGATTATAATTATTAGCCGTTATGTCCATACAGCCCAGAAGTTTATACAAGCACGAACCGTCATCAATAAATGCATCAGGTTGATAATTCAACGCTACTGGATCCTTACAACCCTCTATTAATTTAGGGATAGGTATTATTTTAGTAATGCTAGTGATTGTTTGGTCTTCAGGCGCAGTGAAAGTTTCTGCTTTGTACCCGTAAGATGCTGGGCATAATATCAAATACTCCTCACCCCTAGAAATAGAAGTGCTCCATTTCCCATTAGAGTCCGAAATAAATATTATCGATGTGTCAGCAGTTAGTATCTCTAATTCTGTCAAAATATCTGGCCAAGGAGATAAGTCTGCCTCGTGCACCGTCTCAACATATAATGTGATATCTGGGCTGAAGCTAGAAAAGTGATAAAGACCATCAATACCTGTTCTGTCTGAGGCGAATATTCCTCCGAAGCCTTTAGGGTCTAATTGCACCCCAAAATCATCTCTCGATGAATTAATCGGTGAAGGGTAATTTTCAAATATCTCTGTAAACGAATCTGTATTACTTCTTGTAGCAAAAACAATATCTAGCCCACCCAGCCCCATGTGCCCATCAGAACTGAAATATAGTGTGTCTGGATGACGCATAGTCGGGAAGGCTTCGTCCCCCTGAGTATTTACGACATCCCCTAGATTTTCTGGCGCACTCCATGATCCTTCTATTTTCACGACCTTCCAAATATCCATTCCACCATGGCCGTCGGGCATATTAGATGTAAAAAACAAGGTGTTACCATCTGGCGAAAGTGCTGGATGAGCGAATAGATAATTTTCATCACAAAAAGACAATCTGTCTTGAGTTTCCCAAAATTTATCTCCTACTGAATCTGTCGTCAGTATTGCTTCAAATAATTGCATTGGGCGCAATATCCTTTCTCCGGCTGGACGTAAAAGTATCTGTTTAAATGACTCTTTAGGTCTGATATAAGTTTTATCTAATACTCCTACTGTGTCACCGCGAAGGTGTGCGACTACCCCGTCGTGAAACTGCGTGTTGATTTCTATTAGGGGAGTTGCAAGTAAATCTATTTTCCCATCAAATCCAGATGTATCTACAATTGTTCCCTTCCAAAGATCCATTAATCTATTACCCGTATAGTCATCGATAAAGGTTTCTTCCTTTTTACGTTGGGTGAACTTTCTTTCTGTTTCAACAACGAAATACAATTCATCGCCAACTCTGTGAGGTAAAGCAGCACTCGCAATTACTGTTGAGGATAAAGAATTGTTTTGGATGTTAATCTCTCGAACTTTATAATATATACTGTCCGACTGGCGGGCGTCTAGAGTGCTTAGGGATTTAAGTCTTGAATTTACTTTTATCGAAGGTTCTAGTTCTGAATATGCTTCTTGTGCTTCAGAATATCTTCCCAAAGACATCAAGGTCTCTGCTCTTGAAAACTTTTGGTCCGTAGAAAGACCTTTTATTGCTTCTAGTGAGTCTAAACATTCTAGTGCACGGTCGTGTCTATTTAATTCTAAATAAATCGGTACCAGTGATTCATAAGCCGCAGTATCATATCTACCAACTAGGGCGCGTTCATATTGCTCTGCCGCCTCCATATAGGCTCCTTGATCGTTTAAAGTGTTGCCTTCTAAAAAATAATGTGTTGAGCAACTGACAATCATCGTCGTCATAAACCCTAGCAATAAATAGCTATGTAAAGATTGTATCTTCATTAGAAATATCTTGGGTTTTGAATAATTGTAGTGCTCCCACCGAAGTTAAATCCTAGTTGGATTTCGTGAGTTGATCCTAAATATTGATTGAGGCTTTTACCCGCAAAATCGTAAGAATAACCTAGTCTTAGGTTGTAAGGCAGTTTTGCTTCAATGGATAATAAATACGTTGAACTCGTTCTGAAACCAGCGCCTAACCAGATTTGTACACCGTCAGGACCTTGTTCATAGAATAAAGCATGAAGGTTAATATCAACAAGAACCGGAGATGTTTCCATGTATCTAATTAAAACACTGGGTTTAAGGACGAACCCGTTATCAATTGAAATAATCCCTCCTCCATATGCATAATAATGACGTTTGTAAAACCTTTCGTCTGGTGAAGATCTTAAATTTTTATCTCTAGCGAAATAACTTGGCATTGAAATTCCGCCAAACCACTTGCCGTGAGTTGCTTTAAAAAAGGCCCCGAAGCCTAGTGTCATAAAACCTTCTTTGGGGTTACCAGTGTTATAAACTGGATCATTTGTGTCCCAGTATATTAATTCATTTAGCGCAGCTGAATAACCCACATGTCCCGCTCTAAGTCCGAAAGATAGTTTTCCAAGATGTGTCCTTAGGTGGTAGCTGACATCAGCGGAAATTGTTCTCTCCGTTACGACCCCTATTTTATCTGATGTGATTAATAAGCCAACTCCTACAGGAGACTTAGGAATTAAGCCGTCAGCACACAACACTTGTGAAGTTGGTGCTCCCTCAATTGACCATTGGTTGCGGTACATTGCAGAGGTTTGCAAGTATGGATGTGCCCCCGCATAAGCAGGGTTAAGCATCAGAGCATTGAAATTATACTGTGAGGCTAGGTAGTCCTTTTGGGCGTTAGCATTATGCGAAAAGAATAGAACGCAAAGTATAATGGACGCCGTAAAACATATGTGGTTATAGTTTCTCATCTTCGTATATCTACATAAGTCGTGTGTGCTTTCCCGTCTGCCTCAAACACAATAAAATAAGTTCCAGCTGCGAGTGGGCTTCCGTCTTTATCCATTCCCTCCCAATCATTGCGGTAGTTTTCTTCTTCAAATACTATTTGGCCCCAACGATTCACAACCCTAAAAAACGTGCCCGGAATCCAGTTACATGGAGCAATATCTCCAGAACCAATCAGTGGTCCTATGTCCCTTATCACATATGCGTCATTCTCCCCATCATCATTAGGTGTCATTCCGGTAGGCATATCCGGCCCGAAAACCGTTTCCTCAACTTTTATGAAGTGGTTCGCTTGGTTCTGATTCCCACAACCATCCTCCCAATAATATGTTCGATTCCAAACACATGCCTGCTCTTCACATATTCCTTCAACAAGAACATCCTCGCATGAAATACTTATATCGTTAGAACCACACTCATCTTCAAATTGTAACTCATCAGCCGTATCTGAACAGTCCGGAACGTCATAGGCACAATAATAAAATAGAGAATCTAGCGGACTAACAAGAGTCGGAGCCGTAACATCTCTTACTGAAATAGTTTGCGACGAAGTAGCTGACAAACCACAAGCATCTGTTATCGTGAAATATCTAACCAAATCATAATAATCATCACAAACGAAATTTTCAATCTGGTCGTCTACGTTAAAATTCATCCCTTGAGGAGAACATAAATCATCAAACTCTGGATCTTCTAGATCAATCTCTTGAGCACAGTCAACGGTATAGTCTCCAGGCACAAAGGTGAAAAAAGGAGGTGCATCATCAGAAAAAGTGATGGTTTGGGTTTCGTAATAAGAGTTGCCTGCATCGTCTTCTATTAAAAAGGTTCTAAAAACTTCTGAGTCATTAGCACAGTCTTCGAAGTTCTCTTCCGTGTATAGGTTTACTAGGACAGGAGCGGGGTCGCATGCGTCCTCGAAAAGTGCCATGTCCTCAGGGTAATCCTCTCCACAAGGCACGACGACATCCGCTGGGAAATCTGTGAAGAAAGGTGGAGTGGTGTCTTCGACGATGATGTATTGAACATCTGTATCACTATTTCCACAAGCATCTGTAACTGTAAAGGTGCTTTCAAGTGTATAAGTCCCTGAAGATTGAATGTTTATTGTCTCCACAACTACATCAATAACCGGTGTAAGATCGCAATTGTCAGAAGCTGTTGCGTCGTCAAAGAAAATGGGCTCCCCACCACATTCCGTTGTGTATCCGTCGGGGGCAACTACCGTCGGTGACTCGTCGTCATTAACAATAATCAATTGCAGCCCAAAGGACTCATTTCCGCAATTGTCAGTTGCTACAAATGTTCTGCTTATTGTATAGTTTTGTGGGCATGATTCGTAAATCGTGTCGGTTATTATTTCAATCGAAACTGGACCATTACAACCATCATCAGCTGTAGGTAACTCTAATTCAGGTATTTCGTCACAAGACTTAGAGTAGCCCAGTGGTATATACGTGAGGTTAGGAGGAACATCGTCTAACACTTCAATAAAGTACTGTGTTGAGTCTTCGTTGCCGCAGTCATCAACAGCATACGCCCAGCGTGATAATTCCCAATGATTAGGGCAGGATAAGTTCTCTTCCTCAATATCACCCCATATAACGTCATCTATTTGAGAACACATATCAAATCCGCTCAATAATGGCCACACCACCAGGTCCTTACACTCAAATGTTACTGCAAGATCTTGTGGCGGAAGAAATGAAATAGTCGGGCCTATTGTGTCTACAACACTTACAAAATGTGTGTCAACAAGCATGTTGTCACAAGCATCTATTAAGGAGAATTCCCACTGAAATTCTCTTTCGGCAGAGCAATATCCATTAACCGTATCTAGGTCAATGGTTTGGTAAACAGTCCCGCAATTGTCGGAAAAGTCGACCTGAAACAAGCCGCTAATTAAATAATCTAATAAATCCCAGTTTTCACAGCTCACCAGGGTATCAGCCGGAAATTCTGTAAACGTGGGGGGTTCAAAATCCACAATGTCAATTATTTGAATGGCACAGGCAATATTGAGACCACATCCTGTGTTTTGTAAGGGTGCAGGCGTGAAAAAAGTTCTAGTTATTCTTTGTACAACATTGGGGGAAGAAATGTCGCCACAGTCTAGTGTGTCTATCTGCACAACTAACTCTATTTGTTGGAATATCTGATCTGTAATGTCTCCGCAAGTATGAACGGTAGTCCCAGCTGTACTGGTGTATACATACTCCCAGTCTTCATCGCCGCAGTTCCATGTCAGGTCTGCTGGTGGAGTTACACAAATGTTTTGAGAATGAGCTGTAGAAATTAACCCAAACAACATGAGTGTTAAAGCTGGATAGATTCTAAACGTCTTAATTAGTTGTGTAAGCATCTTTCGGCTAGTTGTTGATGTTAAGGTAGGAGATAATGTCTTCATTTCAAAATTATCATCTGATTATTGTCACATGACCTAGTAGCTTTTTAGCTATGTCACCCCATAGATCTGAACGCACCTCTATCTGCCAGACATAAACGTCGTTTTGGCTATAGTATTCACCATTAGCACCCACCTCACCTAACCAATATTCCTCTGGGTCTGTCGTCTCCCAAATCAGCACGCCCCATCGGTTGTAAATTCTTAAATTATAAGATTTAACTAAAGATAAGTCCGAAAATTCAGCTCTAAATGCATCGTTAATTCCATTAGATCCAAAATCTTTATACGGGGGGGTAAATGCATTGGGCACGTAAATCTCCAAGTCCGCAGTAATCATTACCACCTCCAAATGACTGCTAATACAACCCTGGTCACTTGTAACCACAAGTGTTACTGGATACATGCCTGCTATCATGAAGTCATGTGAGGGGCTTTCTAAATCTGATTGTCCTCCGTCACCGAAATTCCAATAGCTAGATATATATCCTACTGATGTGTTTTGGAAAGTAATCCCCGTATTTATCAAATTAGAGGTGAAGGGGTCATCTGGCAATCCGATTAGTGGGATTGTCTGGAAGTTAGCTATAGGTAAAGGCCAAACTTCTATTAACCCCGCTTCCAGCTCGCTTTCGCATCCAGCTAATGAAATCGCTGTCATTGAAATTAAAAAGCTCCCTGGATGCTCAATTATTAGAGGATAGTTAGGAAGGGGTCCATCATAAATAAGCCAGTCTGAATTAGCTATGGTTATATGTGTCTGTGCCGCACCTATCGATGTGTTGTTAAATGCAACCTGCAGAGGTTCACACCCAGCAGAAGGTGTGTACAATAAACTAAGCTCCGGATATTCATTAACATCAAAGTATTGAATCTCTTCTGCCTCACACCCGAAACTATTATAGACTAGGAGAGAGAGTTCTTGTGAACCGTAATTGTTTACTTCAAAAACCGGCTCAAATATATTTCCTACCAAATCATTGTTTAAGCTCCATTCATAAGAGTCTGCATCAATTGAGTTATTAGTCACTGAAGCAAATGCCGGCAGACCACATAACAACTCATCACCAATCTCAAAAGAAGAAATTGGTTCCGGAAACACGTTAACAGTAATAGTTGCTTCAGCGAAACAGCCATTAATGGTTGATGCCGTGATGTCAATAACATGTGTTAGTTGTGATCCCGTCGTATTCACAAAAACATGTGTGGGGTCAGAAACAATAGATGACGGTGTGCCGTCCGCGAAGTCCCATATCCAAAAATCAGTGTCCAGTGATGCATTAGTAAAATCTACAGCCAATGGACTACAGCCAGACAGGGTGCTGGAGCTGATGTCTAACTCAGGTGTTGGGAAAATCTCAATTCCTACAGTTTCCGTGGCTACACATCCGAATAGATTCGAAAGAACAGTGGCGTCCACATCGTAATATCCTGAGTTCTCATAAACATTAGTAACGGTTAATCCTGAATCGGAGTTCCCATCAGCGAAGTCCCATTCTATAGAACCCGGATTGCTAATATCAATAGAGAAGGTTGCGACATCTCCCTCACAATAGGTTAATGCGTCTGCCGTTAAGTTAAACTCCGGGGCTGGGTGGACAGATATTGCAACAGTTGCTGTGTCATATGAACAACCATTCGTAACATATTGAGTTAGAAGATATTCTCCTGGGTCTGAATATATATTTGTGGCAAATGGGTCGGATGAGAAATTTCCATCACCAAAATCAAAAGTCACACCCGTTGTAGATAGGCTTAAATCAGACACGTTTAACTCTAAAGGCGGACATCCACTAGTGGAGTTTACGGAGAAAAAGGCCTGAATCGTATTAGGCTGTATTGTTACTGGTAACGAGAAGCTGTCTTCTCCACAAATGTTCTCTCCTGTTACTGTAATGTTAAACACGGTCGTTAATTCGTCCACTATATATGTCGGGGATAAAGGTGAATCGCCCGTCGAAGTCTGTCCATTTCCATAGTCCCAATACAAATCATCTGGCAGTCCCACTCCAGTGAATAATAGGTCCGCTGTGAAAGGTGAGCATCCTGCGTCTGCCAATATCATAAAGCTCATTTGAGGCTGTGGATAGACCGTGAGTTCCTGAATAGAGACATCTTCACCACATAGGTTAGATACGGTTAATATTATATCGTAATTCACAACGCTATCTCCCTGAAGGAAGACTTGAATCGGAGGGACTGTGTCTGTATATATCTGTCCGTTTACATCCCATTCGAAATCACTGTATGGCGAATATGAATCGTTCGTGATTTCTGTTTCAAATGGCGCACATCCGGTATCCTCAGCTAGTGTAAATATCGATACTGGAGGCTCCGTAACTTCTACATCAATATCTAACGTATCTGTGCAGCTAAATGCATTCGAGGCATACATGGTCACGACGTAGTCGCCTATGTCAGAATATATATAATCTGGGGCCCATTCGTTCGAAGATTCTCCATCACCAAATTCCCAATAAGCAGTCGTTGCACCCTCTGAAAGCTGGACGAATGGATATATATAGTTATTACATCCTAAAGACGAGCCAGAAAATATAGCTTCAGGCACAGGATGGATTATTACATCGTGACTTGCTGTATCTGCACACATCGTTGAAGGGTCAGTGTAGGTGTAGTTAATAGTGTAGGTGTCCGCAGGCTGATTCGTTTGGTATAGACCCAAATCTGGATCAACAACATTATCCCCAAACCAATAACCCCCAGATGGCATAACATCGGTTAGTTCTTGAATATATAAATTGCCACAAAACTCATTTTCTTCCTCAAACGTAATCACCGGAAGTGCATTAATGTATACCTCTAAAATATCAAAAGAATAACATGTCCCAGAACCATATTCAATAGTATAATCATACGAACCTGCAGATAAAAGTTGAGGGTTTATCAGTCCGATTTGATTGTCTATTAAAGCATTGTTCGCTTCATTTCCTATTCCTTCCCAAGTAATGAATTCAGTCGGAAAGAAGTTCTCTAGCTGCAACATCGGCCCGTTAATACACACGATTGTATCAAGGCCAGCTATAGCTACTAAAGGCTCGTTCACGTGAAAAAGAAGTGTATCCGTATGAGTACAGAGAGTCGCATCACTAGTAAACGTGTAAACAACTTCAAATGTCCCAATACCCGTTACTGAAGGGTCGACAACTCCTGTAGAACTAACAGCTCCGGAAGCAGCACCTATTCCAGTGAAGTAACCCTCACCACCTTCGAATAATCCGGGACTGAAATCAACTAACTGAGACTCGATAGGTTGGTTACAGAACGTAACATCAGGGCCAGCATAGAC
>CAWVZZ010000089.1:0-8521 GCA_963934745.1 uncultured Flavobacteriales bacterium
CCGCTGTCCAAGCTGACGTTGACCAAAATGAGGTTGACTCCGATGCCGCTGACGCTGCATTAGCTGCCGACCTTACCGCTGTCCAAGCTGACGTTGACCAAAATGAGGTTGACTCCGATGCTGCTGACGCTGCTATTCAAGCCGACGTTGATCAGAACGAGTTGGACTCCGATGCTGCTGACGCTGTGTTAACCACTGGCCTTGCCACTGTGCAAGCTGATGTAGATCAGAACGAGCTGGATTCCGACGCTGCAGAAAGTGCTCTTAATGCTACTGTTGTAGCACTTCAAGCCTTGATAGATCTCTTGCAGGCAGATGTTGATGGAAATCAACAGAGTTCAGAATCTGCCGATGTGTTATTGACGAATTTAATAAACGCTTATTCAACATCTGTTACAGCAAATACAACGGCTATAAATAATATGGCAGGGACACAAATAGGACAAATGAATTACTGGAATGGTGCGGATTGGGTAGCTATTACGGCTTCAGTGTTAAATGGGTCTACCCTGAAATTTATTGATGGAATCCCTACTTGGTACTGTGAGTCAGATTTCGACAATGATGGAATATGCGATGAGTACGACGATTGTTTCGGGGTATTCGACGCATGTGGTGTATGTAATGGTGATGGTTCTACTTGTCCGTAGGTTACGCCTTTTGTGATTTGGTCTTTAGGAAGAAGAATAACCCAACACCACTAAGGAATATAATTACAGAAATAAGTTCGGCTTGTGTGATGCCAAGGCTTGGAATCTCAACGTTTACGCGGATTTTTTCTATCCAAAACCGCTCGAAGCCATTGAACATTAGATATGTTGCGAAGAGCATGCCGGCAGTTTTTAGTCGTGTTCTTAGGTTCCATAAGAGGATGAATATGATTACGGCCATCGTTGTCTCATAAAGAGATGTGGGGAATACAGCTTCATTGAGGCATGTTCCATAGCCTTCATATCTAGCCCAAGGGTCGGATTCAGATATAAGTCGGCCTACTTGATTTACGTTATTAGGGAATTGGTAGCTCCATGTCCATTCGGGTAACCAGGAGAGCCATCCTGGTTGTGGAGATAGGTTAGTTATACCCCAGTCGCCATCGCCGGAAACTTGACATCCGATTCTCCCGATTCCGTAGCCCAGCATCAAGCTAGGGGCTGATGCATCTGCTACAGATAAGAAGTGTAAGCCGTTTTTCTTTGTGTAAGCCCAAACACTGATTCCGCCTAGAATTAATCCTCCGTATATAGTCAGACCGCCTAGAAAGTCATTAAGGCTAGGGGAGGAGATGAAGGAAGCGAATTGATCTGGGTATTCAATGAAGTGAAAGATTTTTGCGCCTAGTATACCACCAACTGCTGCTACGGTGAGAATAGCCCCTACGTGTTCTGATGGTTGGGTGTTGAAGCTTTTTATTTCTGGCGTGGGTAGTAAGTTTCTTTTCCCTTCCCACCAGCTCCAACCGCCAAGCAACACGGCTAATAAAACTCCTAAAGTTATGCTGCCTTTGCTAGAGAATAGATGTTCTTGGGGAAGGGAGCTTCCATTAAAAATAGTTCCAGCATTGAAAGCTAGGTAAAGGAATTTCCATCCAAAAAGGAAGCCGACTGCAGACTGAATTGTTATGTCTAGAATAGATGTGGGTGCACCTACTAGTCTTTTTACAAGAGTAGGCTTGAAAACGCCAGCAGCAGTATGTCTTTTGAATTCTCTTTGGATGAAAAACCCAGCGACTAAGAAGGCCATAGCTACGAAAAACCCAAAACTGTTAACCAGCTTTAAAAACGGTAGTTCAACTCCAAAGAGATCTTTAAAGGCAAAGTAAAGGTTTGGATACATGTTAGCTTTTCTTAATTAGTCCTGAAACATAGCCGTCAGGATTGATTTTGTTAAGATAGATGTCAGTTGTTGTGTTAGGTGTTGATTCGCTGTCATTTATTGAGACGCGAACATATTCTGGTGTGTATCCGAATCGAAGTCCTTCACTTTCAGCTGATTCAACAAGCACGGGTTTTGTAACGCCCACGAATTTCTCGTAATGAGCTCGTTGTTTTTTAAGGCTGAGAATTCGTAATTTTTTATTTCTAGCTTGTCTAGTGGGAACGGGCACGACGTCTTCTATTCTAAGAGCTGTTGTCTTTGGGCGTTCACTGTATGTGAAGACGTGTAAGTAGCTTATGTCTAGTGAGTTAATGAGGTCATATGTTTCTTCAAATGTTGCGTCACACTCGCCGGGAAAGCCCACGATAACATCTACTCCAATGCCTGCCTCTGGCATTTTCTTACGGATGTATTCTATACGGGATTTGTATAAATCAGTTCTATACCTTCTTCTCATGGCTGACAGGATCTCGTCGGATCCAGATTGAAGTGGGATGTGAAAATGAGGTTGGAACTTATCGCTTTCGGCTACAAAATCTATAATCTCCTCAGTGAGGAGGTTAGGTTCAATACTTGAAATTCGAAAGCGTTCAACACCATTGATTTTATCGAGTTCGGTAATTAATCCGAGCAAGTTTTCATCATTAGCCTTGCCGAAGTCACCTATGTTTACTCCTGTTAGCACTATCTCTTTAGCGCCTGTTGCTGCAGCTTTATTTGCTTGAGCTACGGTTGATTCAATAGTGCCTGACCTGGATCTGCCCCTAGCAAGAGGGATGGTGCAAAACGCACAGAAATAATCGCATCCATCCTGGACCTTGAGGAAAGTTCGAGTTCTATCTCCACTAGAAAAACCAGGTATAAAATCCCGCACTTCCTTAATCTCACCAGCAATTACTTCTCCCTCTTGACGCTTAGATAAATCGCTGAGCATGGAGCTTAGATTGAACTTTTCGTTAGCTCCTAAAACTAAATCTACACCTTTAATAGCAGCAATCTCTTGTGGCTTGAGTTGTGCATAACATCCAATGACTACAATGTAAGCGAGAGGATTAGCAGTCAATGATCTTCTAACGTAATTCCTGCATTTAGCATCCGCGTTGTCTGTGACACTGCACGTATTAATAACGACCACATCGGGTTGTTCATCTACTGATACGCGAGCGAATCCGCCTTCAGCAAGTTGTTTTGCTATGGTCGAAGTTTCGCTGAAATTTAGTTTGCATCCAAGAGTATGAAATGCGACTGTACCACCTGATATCATTTTGCGAAGATAATTCCATTACTTCTGCAACCATTAATATATATGTGCGTTATATAAATGTCTTTTGTATTATCTTCTATTCCTTCTGTATTATCTTGCATCACCTGTTAAGTTAATTAAATTCTACCATGCGTAAATATCTATCTTTTATCACGATGATTCTGTCTGGAGTCGTTATTCTTAATGCTCAATCTTTCAGCAACGGTTTTTCTTTATTACCTAATGAATATCACTCAGGTGGTTGTGTTGGATTTACAGACATGGACGGTGATGGCTTTGATGACTTAATTGTTATGGACCAAAGCAATACTCTACACATTCTCTATCAAGGTCCGGATGGGTCTTTCGTAGATTATGATTTGGGTTCAGTAAGTGGTTCTAGTCAGTGGGGTATGTGTGTTGCCGATTTCGACAATGACGGACACAAAGACGTGTTTTCTGGAGGGTCTTATGATGGTGTGCACGTTCAGCATATAACGTCACCTGGGGTTTACACATCTATGGAGCTTGAGAATGGGTCCATGTATATGCAAGCATGTAACTGGGCAGACATCAATAATGATGGGTATTTAGATGTGTTTGGTTGTCACGATGATGGTCTGAGCCGCATGTGGGCTGGATCGTCAAATGGAACATTAATACCAGCACCTGGTCTTATTCCACTTGATAATTATCTTCTTGCAGATTATGCTGGGAATGATCATTCTGGTAACTACGGAACTGTATTCACTGATTTCGACAACGATGGTGATATTGATTTGTTTATTGCCAAGTGTCGCCAATTCATTAATGACCCTTATGACCCGCGTCGAGTTAATCAGCTTTGGGTTAACGACGGAAATGGAAACTTTACAGAGGAAGCTAATGAAAGAGGCTTGGTTTTTTAAGAGCAGAGCTGGACAGTTGATTTTGCTGACATAGATAACGATGGAGATTTTGACTGTTTAATCACGAATCACAGTACGACACTGTATTTATTCGAAAACGATGGTCTCGGATACTTCACGAATATTACTGAAGGAAGTGGTCTTGATGTGGAAGGCTTCTTCTTACAAGCTAAAATGGAGGATTTTGATAATGATGGGTATGTAGATCTAGTTCATTCTGGTGGTTCACACCGTTATTTCCATAATAACGGAGATAAGACTTTCACTGAGGTGGGAGGGACCTTCCCTGGAGACGATACCATGCACAGCTTTGCATTCGGGGATGTTAATCGCGATGGGACAGTGGATCTTTATGCCAGCTATGGTGGAGGTTACGTTACTCCTGACAATGAGCATGAGGATATCTTATGGATTAATGACGGTAACGACAATCACTGGATCACTTTCGAACTAGAGGGCTTTCAGTCTAATCTAGATGCCGTAGGAGCGCACGTAATTATCACGGGTGACTTCGGAACTCAAATACGTGAGGTAAGAGCTGGAGAGAGCTACGGTATTACATGCACGTTCTCTTGTCACTTTGGATTAGGATTGTCTGAATATGTTGAAACCGCTGTTATTACATGGCCATCGGGTTTAGAAACAATTATTGAAAACCCTGAGATTGATCAGTATCATGTTGTTAACGAAGCTCCATGTCTTATTGATGTGGCTATTACAACTTCAGAGTATGGGTTTTGCCCAGGTGATTCTGTTACGATAACAGCTCCGGCTGGTTTCGTGAGCTACCAATGGACTAACGACGTTTCAGGCACTAACGAAATAGTAGTTTCAGAGAGTGGGAATATTAGCGTTATGGTATTTAACGAAGAGGGGTGTGCTGGAAGTTCCAATATTGTTTCTGTAATTGAAATAGTGGGTGATGCTCCCACAGTTGTTATAGACGGCGATCTTAACCTTTGTGATGGTGCCGCGATAACCATGACAGCTTCAGAAGCAGATTCATGGTTTTGGTCTAATAGTGAGGTTACGCAGTCTATTTCTGTGACAGAGTCAGGCACTTACAGCGTGTCGGTTGTAGATATTTGTGCTAATGCAGGGAATTCTGAAGAGTACACGGTGGTTGTTTATGATAGTCCTGTAAGCCCTCCCACAGTTCTTGACTTCACAATTAACTCAGGTGATCAGGCTTCATTTACTGCAAATGATGGTCTGAATATAAACTGGTATGACGCTCTAGTAGACGGGAATCTTCTCGGCTCAGGTGATACTTATATCGTGAGCGATGTGACTGAAGAATTGACGGTTTGGGTTTCATCATCACACATAACATCTGGAGAGTTAGTTGTCGGAGGAGAATTGGACACCCAAGAAGGCGGCCAATACCACTCCAACAGCAACAGATGGTTAGAATTCGACGTGAACGAAGATGTTCTATTGCGTAGTGTCACTGTCTATGCAAATGGTGCATACGATAGGACTTTCGAGCTAATAGATGAATTTGAAAACGTACTAGCTTCAACTACTTTATTTGTTGAAGACGGAGAGTTTACAGTAGAATTAAACTTCGAAGTGCTTGCAGGTGTTAACTACGGACTACGCACTGCAACAGGTGATCCACAACTATGGAGAGAGGGAACAGATTCTGAATTGAATTATCCTTATGATCTAGGTGGTTTAGGAGCAATTACTAACAGTACAGCCGGACCTGAATTTAGTTACTACTACTTTTTCTATAACTGGCAAGTTGAACCACTTCCTATCGCATGTGAATCGGAGCGCGTATCTATTACTGCTTCAATTACAGGGTTATTCGAGTTAGATCTCATTGCACTAGAAATGTATCCAAATCCTGCACTAAGAAACGGTTCGGTGATGATTTCTAACATGCCTGTAGAGCCTTGCGAGGTTGTAATTACAGATGTTATGGGCAGAGTTGTTAATATCGTTAATTCAGCTGTTATATCATTAACCGATATGGCTACAGGATCATATTTAGTTACTGTTCGTAGGCTCGCTGATGATATGGTACTAGGTACGTCAAGACTAGTCGTTCAATAAGCGGGAAGCCTTGGTTCAGACATTAATTGCATTTCTAACTAGATTTATTCCGAGGACCTTGCTCCAGAGGGTGGCTCATATGGGGCTTAAATCGATAAGTTGGGTTTATTGGGGGAGTAAATATGAGGATCCAATTGATGGAAGGAAGTATAGAAAGATGCTGCCTTATGGCCGAGTTAGAACGAGACTCAATGCACTAGCTCCTAGTACGCTATCTTTAGAAAGACACAGAGCTCTTTGGGTATATATGAAAGAGAACACTAGCTTTTTCAATGAGTCTGCACGCATGTTGCATTTGGCCCCAGAGTATTGTTACATAAAACGATTCAGAAAGCTTTCGAACATTGCTTACGTTAGTGGAGACCTTGATTCGCCTTGGGCCGACTATCACTTCGATGTTCATGAGATACCGTTTGAGGATTCTTCTTTCGATATTCTAATGGCAAACCATCTCATGGAACACGTAGATGACGATCGAAAGGTGCTAAAAGAATTTTATAGGGTTATGAAATCTGGTGGTTGGGGGATTTTACAAGTTCCTATAGACTGGAATAATGCTGAGACCGAAGAAGATCGTACAGTAACAGACCCACTGGAGCGTGAACGACTTTACTGGCAAAGCGACCACTTAAGGCTTTACGGTTTTAAGGACTACCCTAGGAGGCTCGCTGAGGCGGGTTTCGAGGTAGAGGTAGTAGATATGATGAAGTTACTTGGCGAGGAGAGGTACATGCGTTATTGCCTCGGGGACGAAAGGTGGGTTTTCTTAATAAAGAAGCCTTAGTTACATAGTTCCACTTGAACCTCGTCCACATTACTCATTTGTTTTTCAAAGACATCTGAATCTCTGAGTCTTATAGTTGCTTCTAGTGAACACGTTAGTTTAAATTCTGTGTTCTCGGGTGAAATGTCGGCACGCTTTAGAATTGACATTACTTCTCCCATTTTTGCATATGGATAGCTGATTATAAAGGTGTTAGTCCTAATGCAAGTAATAATATCACCGGACTCGACAGCGGCCCTTCCAGCCTCTCTATATGCCTCGATTAACCCCCCTACACCTAGCTTAGTCCCTCCGAAATACCTCACTACAACAATAAGAGCATTAGTTAGATTGTGAGATCTTAAAACGCCTAGAATTGGAGGGCCAGCCGAATTGCTAGGTTCACCATCATCGGTTGACTTTTTAATAGACCCATCATGTCCTAATCTGTAAGCATAACAATGATGTCGGGCAGAGTGATGTTCTTTTCTAATTAAGCCTAAAAACGCCTTAACATCATCTTCACTCCTAACAGGAACAGCAAACCCGAAGTGTTTTGAACCCTTTGCCTTGAATAGCCCTTCAGAACGACCTTTTAATGATAAAAAGGAGTCATTATCCATATTATGAGATAGGGTTGAGGCTAACAGAAAATACGGTAATACTATGTATATCACGACCGAAAAAGAACTTTTCTAATGCACCCTGAATGTTAGGTGCGCTAAAGTATGAAGTATGTAATTCAGACTCGTTAAAGGCTCTCCATTGCACTGTGTATGTTGACTCTTTAGCTCTATGGTCTTTAATATAGTCTAATAAATCTTCTAGTGCCTGTTGTCTGTACGCTCCTCTAGACTTATGAAAAAGAAACTTTTGTCCGTGCTCTTCTCCCTTTGTTACGAGAGCTAATTGAATTACTCCTCCTTCCTCAGTCTCAACTATTTCAATTGAGTGTGACCCGAAATACCCTCGGATTTCGATTTCTAGTCTTTCAGAGTGTGAAGTTGATTCTACCATAATATTATGTTTAGCCTTCGAAGCAAATAGAAAATATGTAAGACCTTGTTTTCAAGCCCTGTAGGGGATTAGCGTAATCGCTGTCGTCGTGTATTAGAACGTCAATCAATCCGATTTCAGTCTTGAATTCTAGTGCGAACTTAAAGAAAGGGAGAAAGATATCGATTCCAGCGCCGATATCAGTTGAAAAATTAGTGGCCTGTGTCCTCAGGATATCATCATCTTGAAGCTGTTGGTTTACGTTTTCCTGTGACTGCATGTCTTTGCTGAACTTCACTCCAATCAATGTGTAAGCAGCGAAATTAGTCAGCCTGTCCGTACGGATTTTCAACAGCAATGGGATGTCTAAGTTTACTGATTCGGTTCGTCTTAAAATGTGTTCAACATTGTCAGGAGAATCACCGAATGAATATGTTAACCCTCTATCCTGAAAACTCAATCCAGGAATGAATCTTAAGCTTAAATGCCTACTTAATCTAGCCGACCCTAGCAATGCTAGATTAAAACCGCCCTGAGGAGAATTAGCGATACCATAAAGTCCAGAGCTAAATGTTGTGTCTTCCTTAAGATCAAAACTAAAGTCAGAGCTGTTTCCACTTAAGAGGAATCCGAAATGGAATGTCTTGTTGTCAAATCCAGCTAAGTTTTTTCTGC
>CAWVZZ010000090.1:0-8495 GCA_963934745.1 uncultured Flavobacteriales bacterium
CGGTGAGTCATCGATTACTGTTATTCCTATTGCGTGTTTGAAATAGTTTTCAGAGTCAAAGTTGACTGTAGAGAAAGATTTATTCAAATCCGTTGAAATTTTTTGAATCCTATCACACCCGAAGGTCTTTATCATGTCAGTACTTGTGTCCCAAGCCAGTAAGTACCATCGGTTTCTGTACTCTTTTAATAGATAAGGATGTATTTCGTACTCGGTTTCTTCTTCGGAAGAGAATTTCTTGTAAGTGAGTGTTACAGGGTGTTTACCTCTTGAAGCTGCCAGAAGAGGTGCTAGATGTTGTGAGCCGCCAGCAGATGGTGTGGATTCAAATTGCATGAATTTATCCACCCCTGTTGTGTCAAGGTTAGGAGCAACGCTAAGTCTATCTGCGATTTTCCCTATAGCTTGATCGAATTGTTTGAAGATGGGGAGGTCTCTAAATTGTATTAATGTGTTTGCAGCAAATCGTATTGCGACGATATCATCCTCGTTAAGTTGCAACTCATTGATGCTATAGTTCTCTTCCTCGTAGTAATATCCTCGCTCGTCTCTATGGTATGCGATAGGTGCATAGTAGCCTAATTCGCTCTCATTTCTCATTGCCCATATGTCTTTTTCAATGGTTGACGGACTTATATTCTCACCGTCACTTCCATAAAGGGCTTCTTCACAAGCTGACCTTAAATCTTCTTTGGATGGAAATGGCCTTCCGTTATTTTTGATACATCTGTCTATGATTCTGTATCGTAGTAAAGCGTATTTATTGACGGGCATCTTCGTGTTTTTTAATTGCCGCTAAACCTCTTTGGACATATTTAGGGTCATGTGTAGTGGGTGAGCCTACTTTAGGATATGGCTTTCCTGTGTTGTGAATGTGGAAACAGTCTTTGTACTCTTCTTTGCGGAGGCGATTCCCATATGTCCTATTAATCCATTCGGCTCCGTAATGTATACCATTTTCCCCTCGGATGTCTTTAACCTTAACATCTAATAAAATACACTTGTATCCCATTAACTGGAATGGTCCCCAAGATGTGGCTAGATTTCTGAGAGCCTCATCTGATGCGCCACTAAGATGTTTTGCAGTGACGTTTTCATATCTATTTCTTTTGCCATCTCTTACGTTTTTAAGCCGCCTGAATACATGTCGTTCAAACCTGGAGCCAGCTGGGATATTCCCACCACATTCTAATTGAATTAAAGCCATTAGGTATCCATAGGGAAGATCAAATTCATCAGCGGCAATTTCTACTGCCTCTTCGTAATTATCTACGACTGCATTATATCCGACTCTATCTCTAAGACCATTGTACACTCCGATATAGTTTGAACAATATATAGTGTATCCTAGATATAGTCCGCTAATAATTGCAAGAGCACTGATTAAGTGAATAAATCTATATGTTCTTGCCTTCAATTTCACAAATTCAGATCATTGAATGTATGTAGTGAATGACAGGAAGAATAATAAATGCAGGCATAAGGTTTAATATTTTAAATTCCTTAACATTCATCAAGTCTAATCCCAAAGCTAGCAGAATAATGCCGCCTGTTACAGTTAATTTATCGACTAGTTCAGGGCTGATTTGTTCTCCAATATAGAAAAACCCAATGGTCATTGAGCCTTGAATTACGAGTACTCCTATGGCGGAAAACAAGACGCCTCTACCTAGAGCAGCAGCAAGAAAAAACGAACTTATCAAATCCATTACCCCTTTAATCATAAGTAGATTAGTGTCGTCTTTAATTCCCTCATTCATACAACCTACGAGGGTCATACCCCCTACACAAAACAGAAGTGTAGCTTTCATAAAACCTGATCCTAACTTAAGTTTTGAGAAATGATGGTCTAGTTTAAGGAGTGTTCCTAAGAGAGAACCTAGTACGATCGCTAAGAAAATGTCTATAGAAGGTTTAGCTTCGGTTATCATCTGAAAACTTAAAGCCAAAGTAAACAGTCCGAAAACAACTAAAATATTTTTCTGTGCGGAAGCTGGAAGTACCTTTCGAGATAACAGTCCAATTGAAGCACCCGTTGCTACAGCGATTGTATTGAATAAAGTGCCCGTTAATACCATGGACACAAGTTACATTTGCATAATCGTTTTTAGATATTAAAAGTGAAATTTACTTTAGAAGCAAAAGATACTCGGTCCAGTGCTAGAGCTGGCACGTTCGTAACAGATCACGGTGTTATTGAAACTCCGATATTTATGCCTGTGGGAACATTAGGCACTGTAAAGGCTGTCCCTCAAGTTGAGTTGAAGACAGTAATTAATGCGGATATAATTTTAGGTAACACATATCATTTGTTTTTGAGGCCTGGAATGGAGACTATGGAGTTAGCAGGGGGCTTGCATAAGTTTATGAATTGGGATAGACCTATTTTAACTGATAGTGGGGGTTATCAAGTTTACAGTCTTTCTCATAAAAGAAAACTCACAGAGGAAGGAGCTGCTTTTAGGAACCATATTAATGGAGATTTAGTAATGTTTACCCCTGAGAATGTCATGGATGTTCAGAGGACTATAGGTGCAGATATTATCATGGCATTCGATGAATGTCCACCATATCCATGTACTAAGCAGTATGCAAAAAACTCAATGGAGAGAACACACCGTTGGTTAGATAGATGTGTCTCTAGATTATTAGAAACAGAACCTAAGTACGGCCATAACCAAGAGCTTTTTCCTATCCTTCAAGGTGGTGCGTATCATGATTTGAGAAGTGAGTCAGCTAAATATATCAGTGGGGTGGAGGCAGCTGGTTATGCAATCGGAGGTCTGAGTGTAGGAGAGCCTGCTGAGGAGATGTACGAGACAGCGGAATTAGTGTGTGGGATTCTACCAGAGGATAAACCTAGATATTTAATGGGTGTCGGAACTCCGGTCAATTTATTAGAGAATATCGCGCTGGGAGTAGATATGTTCGATTGTGTGATGCCTACACGTAACGCTAGAACTGGTCAGGTGTTTACTTGGAACGGCGTGATGAATATTAAAAATAAAAAGTGGGAGAATGATTTCTCTTCCCTCGACCCGTCAGGTTCTGCTGAAGTGGATAAGATGTACAGCAAATCTTACGTTAGGCATCTTATGAGAGCTAACGAACTTCTGTCTATGTACATTTTAAGTGTACATAATCTCGCCTTCTATCTCGATCTCATGAGGGAAGCTAGAAAGCAAATTATTTCAGGAGAGTTCGCTGCTTGGAAGGATAAAATGGTGATACAATTGAGCCAAAAGCTATAATCCCCTCATGACGAAGATCGACATCTATATCATTAAGAAATTTCTAGCGACATTTTTTTTCATGCTAGGGGCTTTTTGTGTTGTGGCTGTTGTTTTTGATTTGGTGGAGAATATAGGAAGGCTCATAGATAACGATGCTCCACTATGGGGAACCGTTATGTACTATTTCGCTTTCTGTTTTTATTTCGCAAATCTTCTGAGTGGATTTATAGTGTTCCTAACGATAGTTTGGTTCACCAGTCGCCTAGCTCAACAGACTGAAATCATAGCTATGCTTAGTGGAGGGATGTCGTTCAATAGATTGCTTCGCCCTTACTTTATTGCCGCCTCAATTCTGGTAGCGCTTTCCCTTTTACTCTCTCATGTGGTTGTTCCTAATGCGAATAAAGATAAACTAGACTTCGAGGTTCAGTGGATACATGTTAATTTCCATGTTAAAGACCAAAACCTTTACCGAGAAGTGGCTCCTGGAACAGTAGCTTATTTCCGAAGCATTACACATAGCAGGAAAACAGGTTATCGCTTCCAAATGGAGCAATGGGATGGAGATAGACTTATACAAAGAATAGTAGCTGCGAAAGGCACGTGGGTTCCTGAAGATAGCTTATGGAGACTTATAAATGTTAGTGTTAGAGAGTTCTCCAAGGACGGAAGTGAGAGCTTTAAGTATGTAAATCGTATTGACACATTGCTTCCAATGAGGCTGGACGATTTCGCTCAAAGAGCTGCCATTGTAAACACCATGACGACATCGGAGCTATCTACTCATATTGACAAAGTACACGCTTCAGGTGCTGATGCTTCTGCAATTATTTTAGAGAGATATGCTAGAACATCTACTCCTTTTGCGATTTTTGTTTTGACTTTTATTGGAGTGGGGATTGCCTCAAGAAAACAAAGGGGAGGTATAGGAGTACATTTATTTGCAGCCGTGATTGTCGGCTTCACCTTCGTGTTCACGTCAAGATTAATCACTGTTTATGCTGGTACAGCTTCTATACACCCGTCACTACCCCTAGGAGTGTATGAAATTCAGTTTATCGCTTCGTGGTTACCGAACTTGTTGTTTGGGGCTCTCGGTTTTTGGATCTATGCTAAAGCACCGAAGTAAGTAGCCCATCCTAACTCTTTTGCTTCAGAGATAGCACTATTAATATAGCTATCATTTATTGCTCTAAATAATCCGAATACTGCTGATCCAGTTCCAGTCATCTGAGTGTAACTAGCTCCGGATTGTTTTATAAGATTAAGTGCTTGAGCCACATCCTTTTCTTTTCTTAGGACAGAAGTTTCGAAATCGTTTTTTAGTAGTGTATCATATTTCTCTAGCGTGATATCGTTAAGCTTTTTTATCTGCTCCAATGTGATTTCTCCGTCTTCAGAAAGCTGTTTAAGGTCTGAAAATGCTTCTGCGGTATTTACGTGAATTGCAGGGTGTATGATTAAGATATGTACACCACTTAAATCTAAATGACTATCAATATTAGTTATCACTTCACCTCTTCCTCCAACTTTACTTGCACAGTTTTCTATGAAGAAAGGGCAGTCGCTTCCTAGGGAAGCAGCGTACGATTTTAACTGATCTGTTGTGAGTCCTAGTTGACAAACTTCATTAATCGCCTTAATCATAAAAGCTCCGTCTGCACTACCTCCTCCCAGTCCAGCCCCAGAAGGTATCACCTTTAGAAGATGAGCTTTAACTTCAGGTAAATCATAATCCTCGCTCAACAGGGCATGTGCTTTTGTGACTAAATTATCATTAGAAGCACACTCTATTTCAAGTCCTTCACATTTGAAGTTTAATTCCCCCCTTTCACCGTTTTCGATGACGTTTACCTCTAGAACATCGCACCAATTTGTGGGGATGAAAAGGCTACTTATCTCGTGAAAACCATCAGCGCGTTTACCCAACACCCTCAGGCCCAAATTAATTTTAGCGTTTGGGAAGTAAATCACTTGCTTAGTTGTCGAAGTATCCGAAACGTTTCAGTTTAGACTCGTCGTTTCTCCAGTCCTTGTCGACTCTGACGTATAAATCTAGAAAGACTTTCTTATCTAAAAACGACTCTAATTCTTTACGAGAGTCAGTGCCGACTCTTTTTATCATGCGACCTCCAGCTCCCACCACTATATGTTTCTGAGATTCTCTCGCGACTCTAATCTCAGCACGAATTCTAGTGATGTGAGGTAGTTCTACGAATTCTTCAACGACCACTTCACAGCTATATGGAATCTCCTGTTTAAAGTGAGTAAGGATTTTCTCTCTTACTATTTCTGAAACAAAGAATCTCATAGGTTTATCCGTCAGCTCGTCTTTAGGGAAGAACGGAGCTGCCACGGGAAGTTTTTCTACGATGACATCTAACAGGTTTTCCACATTGAAATTATGGAGTGCACTTATAGGAGCTACTGCAGCTCGGGGCATCAATTTTTTCCAGTACTCAACTCTCTCCTCTGCTTTTTCTTGGTCTGCTAAGTCCACCTTGTTAATGAGAACTATCACAGGCACATCCATTGATGCTATTTTCTCAAGGGTAGCTTCGTGAGCAAGTGAGTTTTCAAAAATATCTGTAACTAGAATTAGTACGTCTGCATCTTGAAGAGCCGTCTTTACGAACTTCATCATACCCTCCTGCAATTTGTATGCAGGATCGAGGACACCTGGAGTATCACTATAAACGATCTGATATTCCGGTTCGTTTACTATGCCCATAATTCTGTGGCGTGTGGTCTGGGCTTTAGCATTAATAATACTAATTTTTTCTCCTACCAAACAATTCATCAGCGTGCTCTTACCTACATTAGGTGAGCCGACAATATTCACAAATCCAGCTTTATGGCCTTCCGGAAAACTTGCGGTATCAGGCATCGGTGGCAAATCGCGTAAGCCGCCGACCTCAGTATTTGGATTCTCTTCGTTCATAGTATTCTTAAGTGCAAAGATAAGCTGAGTACCACGATCAATCTAGTCAGTTGAGCTTCAAGGTATTTTTTACTTTCTGAGCCACTCTATGAGAACAGATCTCTCATCATCGCTCATGCGAGCCTCCGAATGACCTAACTTATATGTAAGTATGGGCATCCAATTTTTTTCAATAAGGGCTGCACTTTTTTCTTTTAGGTCCTGTTGTGTTCCAGGCGAGTAGTTAGACCAGTCGGATAAATTCATTTTCATCCTTCCTTTTTCAACATGCCCTTGTATCCACCAGCTTATGGGTGCTATTTCGCTATACCAAGGGTATGTTGAGTGGTTGGAATGGCAGTCATAACATGCTGTAGTCATAAGTTCCACAACTTGCTCTGGGGGAGTTTCTATAGCGAAGAAGTCATTTTCAGGCGGAGATAGAGGCAGCGTGTGGTCGGGTTTTTTGAATTGGCATAGGATTAACAACACTGCTAGACCTAATAATATTTTTTTCTTGTTTATTTTTTTAAGCATCTATAAATATATGATAAATGGGTATGATTACTTCACGAATTTTAGGCTTAATAGTTGAGACTAAAAATGGATTAGTAGTCTAAATTTATATGGTATGGTCCCTTAATTACTTCAAATGTAATTATTCGATAATTAAGGCCTGCTGTGTTGTGATAAAATCGAAAGCCATAGACTCTAGTGTAAAACCATTAATAGTAGCTCCCCAAGGACCATGTCCTTCCCCCTCCAGAGAATGTAAAATGTACGGTACGTTTATATTGGTATATATGTTTTGTAATGCCAAAGCGTCAGAATATAAAACCGTAGTATCTTCAGTTCCATGGGCTATAAATAATGGTGGGTCATCAGAGTCAAAACTATCTATGCCATAGATTATTTGTAGAGCATCTACTGAGATTTTAGAGCCCCAGAAATCAAGAATTGTTTTTACATTGTATGTAACATCTGTATGTGTAGTGGATAATGTTGGATCGACTAACAAACTTATTTCTTCAAGGTATGCTTCTGATTCGGTGACACTGATGCCAATGGCTGTAATCGCGCCTGCAGAACCGCCTCCTATAGTTAGGTAGTCAGTATTTATTCCGTATTCATCAGCATGGGATACTATCCATCGTGTTGCAGCTTTCGCATCTCGATGTGCAGGGTATATAGCCATTCCTTGTACTGCTTCTACAGGGTTTAATGGAAGAGCGGATATTACATCCAACCATTGCTGAGGTACTGTGCCTAGATCTCCAGCAAGACGATAATCAATTGAAAAAACCGCCCAACCTCGGCTAGCAAAGTACTGAGCCATATTTACTATCTGTGATTGCTGACGACCTCCCCCTACAAATCCACCGCCATGTATCAAGATTATAGCGGGCTTGTTTTCACCTGCACCTTCAGGGATGTATGCGTCTAACAGTAAATCCATAGCTGTAGAGTTAGAGCTGTTTAATGATTCATGACTTAATCCTTGTGCATATACAATTCCTTCTTCCACGCTAACATTAAAAGTAGATGTTGATTGCACTGTTGGAATGGTTGCACCGTCACACTCATTACCGAAGTAAGCCAACAATAAAAACAAATCCTCTACTGATACTACTCCATCTCCGTTTATATCTGTGTCACCACAATTATCATTGCATATAGAGCCATATTCAGAAGTAAACACTAGAATATCATTAACTGACACTATCCCGTCATTATTAACATCACTATTAAGACACTCTATTTGAGCATTTAACGATACCGCGAATATTAAATAAAGCGAACAAAATAAAGTAACATTATATAGCTTCATGATTTAGTTTACACTCGTAATATCATCTCACATTTCTACAAGCCCAGGCCTTATTTAAATTCAAACTTTACAGGTACACTTAATTAATAACGACCCAACCAGCACCAGGACCTACCCATATATAAATCTGTTCGGTATCAGTTTTTACAAAAATTTGACCTCTGGTGGAACCTAAAGAGGGTATAATAGTTCCAGAAAGAGGTGATGCCGATTGCAATTCTGACACTTCAGTTTGCAAGTCTACCACTTCAGCTTGAAGAGCAGCTATTGTAGCCTCACTTTCTGCTTCTACCGCGTCTGCGGCATCACCCAAAGCGACTATCTGATTCTGTAGACTGGCGTCTACATTATCTGAATTCTGCTCGTTCTGATCAACATCAGCTTGAAGAAGTGCGTCAGCATCAGATGACTGTGTTGAAACAGCTGATACATCAGCTGGAGTAGCATAATCCAAAGCGTCTATCTGATTCTGTAGACTGGCGTCTACATTATCTGAATTCTGCTCGTTCTGATC
>CAWVZZ010000091.1:0-8421 GCA_963934745.1 uncultured Flavobacteriales bacterium
GGTGAGAATCAACGTAAGGTAGCTGAATTTCTGCTACGAATCAAAGCAATTAAGCTATCTCCTGATAAACCTTTTACATGGGCAAGCGGTCGAAAGTCTCCTATCTACTGTGATAACAGGAGAATTTTGAGCTATCCAACGATAAGAACTTTTGTTAGACAAACCGCAACCGAGCAAATCGAAGATCGATATGGTCGCCCTGAAGCAATTGCAGGAGTTGCTACAGGAGGTATAGCTTTAGGAGCTTTGATAGCTCAAGAATTAGGCGTTCCTTTTATCTACGTCAGAGCTTCAGCAAAAGAACACGGAACGGGACAGCTAATTGAGGGAGACTTCACTGGGTTTAGTTCTGTATTTGTTATTGAAGATTTAATTTCTACTGGGAAAAGCAGTCTATCCGCAGTTGATGCTCTTCAAGATGCGGGACTTGAGGTTAAGGGGCTATTGGCCTTTTTTACTTACGGGTTTCCCGATGCTGTGCAAAGGTTTAAAGAAAAAGACTGTCCATTTTTTACACTCACCGATTATCCAACCATGCTTGCAGAAGCTACTCAGTCGGGTTATATTACGGATGAGCAGAAGGTATCTCTTGACTCTTGGTCAACAGACCCTCTTGCTTGGAGTGATGCTAGATCTAAGTAACACTTATCATGGTAGAATTCGAAGGCCCTAAAGTCACACTAGGTATTGCACCGTCAGAATTGAACGAAAAACTTCAAGATCTTTCTAATGTTGGTGAGCTTCTGCCACCAGATTCTGTTAAAGATTTTACAGCAGACGGTAACACTTGTTCTTTTAAAGTCAAAGGTGGTGTTTCAATTCACCTTGTCAGAGATGCAAGTTCTTTAGAAGGGGATATGATTCTTAAAATGAATACAGTTGCACCTACGCCAGTTAAATTCTCCTTAGAGGTTTTAGCATCTGACCACGAAAGTGGGTGTACTTGCTTTGTTCGTTCAGAAGCGGATCTTAATCCATTCACCAGAATGATGGTAGAGCCAGCCTTAAAAAGTCTTTTTAAGGATATGGCTAATGGGATGCAGGATAAATTCCCTACATAATAAACACAGTTTTAGAACAGCCACTTTACTTCTGAGGAATGTAATTCTGATGGCGGCATGTAGTCCTGACCTTCTGTCCATTTAAATACTCCTTTTCCGGACTGTTCAATTCTAAGAAGAACGCCCTTAACTTTATTTCCCCCCACGATGTAATATCGCATTTCATTTCTGCCGTATAACTCAGAATTATACTCATTAATGATGTAACGTGCTACATCGGTTTTTATCAATTTAGATGTATATTTCTCTAGTTGTGTTATGATGGGCATTTCTAGATCTTCGGGGCATAGTCCCTCACCCATACTGTCTGTTATACTTATAGCGTGATATCTATGCACTAGTCTCATCGACATTACATTCACTCCTATTCCTACAACGGAAGCCGCCCATTTCTCCCCCCTCCAATGATTTTCCACGAGTAATCCAGCTAATTTTCTATGTCCTCCTTCACTCCACAACATCAAATCATTAGGCCACTTCAAGGCTAAAGCTGCACGTGGCACACCCGTTTTAACAGCTTCCCTTACTCCGTTTATAATAGCTAGAGCCACAGCCATGTTGAACACGGTAGCGTCAACTTTAGGGGGGGTATTGACTACCCAGCTCATAGCTAAGTCTTGTCCTTTATTTGAAGACCAACGATTTCCTCTTTGCCCTTTACCAAGTGTTTGGTCCTTAGTAACTACATAAAAATTGTTGAATGGCTTTCCGCTCTGCTCCTTATCTCGCAGCAGATTCATAGCGTATTTATTAGTGCTACCAACACTGTCTACAAATACCCTTTCTACTGTTCCGGAAGGCGTCAATATTTCACTTTTATTACGACTCATCTATGATGCCAAAAGTAGTACCTTTGAGGTTCAAATTTGTGCATGAAAAAATTGTCTGTTACACCACCTGAAGCCCTGCTAGATGCTGTGGTAAAAGGTCTCGATGACGTAAAAGGTCACGACATTACTATTGTTGACTTAGGCTCAGTCACTCACGCGATATCATCTTATTTCGTGATTGCTCACGGAACGAGCCATACCCAAGTAGAAGCTCTAGCTGGATCTGTTGCGAAAGTCACCAAAGAAGCATTAGGCGAGAAGCCCGTTTCTGTTCAAGGTCTACGTAACGGTGAGTGGGCGATTTTGGATTACTTCGATGTAGTTGTTCATGTCTTTCACGAAGAGGCAAGAATTAGATATGGGCTTGAAGAATTATGGGGTGACGCTGAGATCACTAGGTATGAACCGACTACTCAGAAATAAGGATGAGCGACATTATGAAAACAACTAAACCGAAGAAAGCATCTTCTAAAAAGCCTAGAGGTAAAAAGCCCCAGGCTACTAAAACTGCACCTGTTAAAAATAAAGCATCTAACAAGAAGCCTGTCCCCTCTCAAAATAAATTTAATTTTTACTGGATTTATGGAATAGTGGGCGTGATGCTTTTAGGTTTGATATTGCTGAATACTGATGGTGGAGGTGAGAAAATATCATTTTCAAAGTTCAAAGAATTAGTTGAGACGAAACAAGTTGATAGGGTTACTAATGACGGTTTGACCTACAGTGTTTATTTGAATGAACGCGGTAAAGATGATGTTAATGATGAGCGCTCTAGTGATGGGCTTTTTAGCGGTTCTGCAAACTCAGCTGACTACTACTTCAGCATGCAACAGGATGGCGGGTATAAAGAGCACTTCAAAGAATTGGAAGAAGAATTTGGTTTTGATTCAGAATACGAACCAGTAAACGAATGGGGTCAGCAAATGATTTCATGGATATTCTTCCTGGTTATAATGATAGCTGTATGGATGTTCATCATGCGAAGAATGAGTGGAGGCGGTGGCCCTGGTGGAAATCAGATATTTAATATAGGAAAATCTAAAGCAAAGGTTTTAGAGAAGGGTGAATCGACGAATGTTACGTTTAAAGATGTAGCAGGTGTGGATGAAGCTAAAGAAGAGCTAGAAGAAATTGTTGACTTCTTAATGAAGCCATCTAAGTACACAAAACTTGGTGCAAAAATCCCTAAAGGTGCCTTACTTATAGGACCTCCGGGAACAGGTAAAACACTACTTGCAAAGGCAGTTGCTGGAGAAGCTGATGTTCCTTTTTTCTCGTTAAGTGGGTCTGATTTTGTAGAGATGTTTGTCGGAGTAGGTGCTTCACGAGTTAGGGATCTATTTAAGCAGGCGAAGGAGAAGGCACCGTCTATTATTTTCATAGATGAGATAGATGCTATAGGAAGAGCTAGGGGCAAGAATGCAAATTTCGGATCTAACGATGAACGCGAGAATACATTAAACCAACTCCTCACTGAGATGGATGGATTCGGGACTAATAGTGGTGTGATAATCCTAGCAGCTACAAATAGAGCGGATGTTCTAGACAAAGCGCTCATGCGTGCAGGACGTTTCGACAGGCAGATTATGGTTGATATGCCAGATGTAAATGAGCGTAAAGCAATTTTCAATGTCCATGTTAAGCCTATTAAAACGGATAAGACTGTCGATATTGATCTTCTATCATCCCAAACCCCAGGCTTCAGCGGCGCTGACATAGCTAACGTATGCAACGAAGCGGCGTTATTTGCTGCACGAAAGAATAAGAAATCTGTTGCTCATACAGATTTTGGCGAAGCGATAGATAGAATTATCGGCGGATTAGAAAAGCGCTCTAAGGTAATTTCTCCTGAAGAGAAGAGAACCATAGCTTTCCATGAGGCAGGCCATGCATTAGTCAGTTGGTTGTTAGAATATGCTTCACCTCTTGTGAAAGTTAGTATCGTTCCTAGAGGCCAAAGCTTAGGCGCGGCCTGGTACATGCCTCATGAGCGGAAAATCACTACCACAGATCAAATCTTCCACGAGATGTGTGCTGCACTTGGTGGAAGAGCTGCTGAGAAAGTTGTTTTCCATGAGATTTCAACTGGCGCACTTAGCGATCTCGAAAAAGTCACACGTCAAGCTCACGCAATGGTGACTGTTTACGGCCTTAATGATAAGATTGGAAACATCAGCTACTATGACAGCCGAGGTGAAACAACATTCACGAAGCCATATTCTGAGGCTACCGCAAAAATTATCGATGAAGAGGTAAGTGCTGTGATAGAAAGAGCTTATGATGTAGCACTTGATATTCTGGGGAAGAACCGAGAGAACCTTAATAACCTTGCAGAAGCCCTTCTAAAGGATGAGGTTATCTACAAAGCTGATGTAGAGCGAATCCTCGGGCCTAGACCTCACGAGGTAAAGGCAGTAGAAAAAGCAGACCCTTCAGACTCATCAGAATGAAGAACTGGATAGTCATTTATAGTGATTCCTTTTTAGTTGGAGTTGAGATGAGAAAAACTGTTCTCGAAGAACACGACATCCCATGTGTATTAAACAACAGCCAGAGTACTTCATACGCTGGTGTAGGTTTCGCTTCAGGTGATGTAGAATTATTAGTTCCTCAAGAATTTGTCGAAAAAGCAAAATCGCTCTTACAGTGAAAGAACTTTGGGTAAGAGCCTTAACCGGAGCTGTGTTAGTTGCCGTTGTAAGCTTCTCATTAATATATAGCGTTTATACTTCATTTGCCTTGTGTTCCATATTAGCTATCGTGGGTGTATTAGAGCTACGAAGAAACAAAATGGGAGGATTATTCGCTTCGTTACTCATCGTTATAGCGTGTATGAGTCTTTTCCTGATTGGGTTTTATCCATTTTTTGAATTTATACCTCATGGTTACGATGGCCTTCTACCAATGTCCTTTATTGTAGCTGTTTGGGTTAATGACACATTCGCTTACCTCGGAGGAAGGCTATTAGGAAGAAAGATTATTCCAAGGGGATTAGCGCCTGCGATATCTCCTAACAAGTCTTGGGAGGGAGCTGTTATAGGTGTGATAGGTTCTTTCTTTATGGGTTATCTAATGTCAGATATTTTAGATGTAGGATTGTTTTTTGCTCTCATAGCAGCTTTGGCTACATGTGGTGATTTGGTACAAAGCGCAGCTAAAAGACGCGTGGGAATTAAAGATGCCGGCAGCATCTTTCCAGGTCACGGTGGTGTGCTAGATAGATTTGATAGTCTGTTGATTGCTGCGCCTGTTATATTAATCATTATGTTATTCAATGACTTTACATAAAGAAGGATATTCCTTAGTAGGTGGGGTAGTGGTGGTGAGTGCGATAGCGCAAGCTCTTATGAATTACTATTCTGCTCCCGTATGGGCTATGTGGATAGTGGGAGTATGTTGCACCATTGTATTAATCCTCTTTGCCCAGTTTTTCAGATTACCATCTCGCACCATTAATAGTGGCGATGGAAATGTCATGTGCCCCAGTGATGGTAAAGTAGTCGTGATAGAAAAGGTAAATGAGCCGGAGTACTTTATGGACGATAGGATTCAGGTCAGTATATTTATGAGCCCCCTCAATGTGCATGCTCAGTGGACTCCATTAGCCGGTGTCGTCAAATTTGCAGTCTATCACGCAGGTAAGTATCTAGTTGCATGGCACCCTAAGAGCAGCTTATTGAACGAGAGAACGACACTTGTGATCGAGGGCTCTAGAGGCGAGGTGTTATTCCGCCAAATCGCAGGAGCAGTTGCCAGACGTATCCGTTACTACATAGCTGTAGGTGATAAAATCGAAGCGGGTCAGTCAGTAGGGTTTATCAAGTTCGGTTCAAGAATAGATATTTACCTCCCCCTTGACGCTGAGATTAAAGTCAAGCTAGATGAAAAGGTCACGGGTCGAGAAACTGTCCTTGCTATATTAAAGCCCTAAAAACTTTCTACTACTAACTTAATGAGTTAGTTTAGTCAGGTAAATTCCAATAATCTGACTTTCATGAAACAACAGGTACTTTTTTTAGGAGCTTTTTTGATAGCTTCACTCGGTCTTACTGCCCAACAAACAACATCAAACTCATCTACTCATCCATTAAGTGAGATACCTCAAATAGCAGTAGAAGCTAGAATTCCAGCTCTTATGCCAGAGCGTGCTTTGGATGGTTTTACTGATAGGCCACAGATGCCTTTTAATGAAATAGTAACTGGTGGTGTACCTGATCATGTACAGCTTCGCGAACTAGTTGTTGAGAGACAAGTAATAGGATTAACTCAATATGATCTTCAAACAAATGCTTCTATCGATGATAGGATGGCTGGAAGTGGAGATCATGTTTCTGCGGGTTGGAGTATGAGCTTAGAATTATCTCCTTTCGAAGACAGAGGTACTGGGTATAATTTCTTCGACGGTGAATCGTGGGGCGAACAACCTTATGAGAGCATTGAAAGTGTAAGAGTGGGGTGGCCTTCAATCGTTCACACTGGTTCAGGGTTAGAAGTAAGTGTAACTCACCCCGGAATTGATACTCCACTATGGATGGCTTCAAGGGTTATTGGAAGTGGTGACGCTTGGGATGAGTCTGAGATCCCTTCAGACGGTCCCTTCGGCAACCTATGGCCTCGAATAGCTGCGGGAGGTCCTGACGGCAATACTTTACACGTCATATGTGTTTCGACGCCTACAGGTAACGCAGGTACGCTTTATCAAGGTCAGGATGGAGCTTTACTATACTACAGATCTCTAGATGCTGGTGTGTCTTGGGAAATGCAAACTTTCGCAGAACTTGATTCAACACATTTCACTGGATTTAGTGGTGATGTGTACGCAATCCACGCGAGAGATGGAGTTGTAGCTTTCACTGTGTTTAACGACCTTATGGACTCTTTTGTGATGATTTCTGACGATAACGGAGATAACTGGGAGTACACTGCATTCGCTGATTTTCCTGTAGATAATTATGTTATTGATTCAGGGCTTCCTATTGACGAGGGTTACGATTATAACGATGATGGAATTTTTCAAGAGTACCTTAACTCAGATGGTTCTGGTGACATTCACGTTGACCAATTCGGCCAAGTTCACGTTGTTTTCGGAGCTATGTATTACATGGATGCAGATACTATAGATGATAATTTTAGCTACTTCCCTGGTACTAATGGATTGCAATACTGGAACGAAAGCTATGGAGTTGATAGTTCACTTACTATAGCATACGCCTACGATATTGATGAAAGCGGTACTTTAGATATTGAGGATGAAATTGCTGCGTATTTTGTAAACCTTGCTGGAATTCCTAGCATGGCTTCAAATGCAAACGGAGATCTTTTTGTGAGCTATTCTGCTATCAGAGAGGATTACTCTACTGGAACCCAAAACTACCGCCATCTTTATGTTGTGAATTCGACAGATAACGGAGGTACTTGGAACACAGATGACGCATGTAACTTGACGCCAGATTTAGATTTCGATTACTACGAGTCAGTTTTTGCATCTATTTCACCTGATGTGGTGGATCATTTAGAGATTATATACCAAAGAGATTTCGAGCCAGGACTACATGTTCGTGGTGACCTGGACCCTGTGGATCTAAATGATATTGTTTATCTTAAAGTTCCAACAGCCGATCTATTAGAGTGTTTAGATATTCAATTCACAGACGGTGTTAACGAGCCGTTCTCTGATGGCGAAGTTACTCTTTATCCTAATCCAGCTTCTACAAATATTGAGCTTGTCATAGACAGAGCAGGATCGCATATGGTTAAGTTACTTGATTTAGAAGGTCGTGTTCTGTTAGAATTTGAGACTAATTCAATGGTCGAAAACTTCAACGTCAGTAACCTTTCTTCTGGAATATACTTAGTTGAGGTGACTCAAGGAAATTCAAGAACTGTTATTAGACTTGCTATTGACTAATATATCAAATAAATTATTAGAACTCTCAAATGAAGTAGGGTTAAAGCTATTAGAAACTAAATCCACCCTTAGTACAGCGGAAAGCTATACTAGCGGAGCGATTGCAAGTATTCTCACTTCGGTTCCGGGATCAAGTCAGTATTTCATGGGGGGAGTTGTAGCTTATTCGGAGTCTGTCAAGTGTTCCGTTCTCGATGTGCCTGCTAGTTTAATAGATACTTTTGGAGTAGTTAGTCTTGAAGTAGTTGAAGCTATGGCTGAAGGTGGGAATAGAAGGTTAGGCACTCATTATTCGATTGCTACTTCTGGAACAGCTGGGCCAGGTGGAGGAACTCCTGAAATTCCTGTTGGTACTGTATGTTTAGCAATTGATGGGCCTGGAATTTGTAAAAGTTGGACATATCACTTAAGTGGCAGCAGGAGTGAGGTTGTTGAGCGAAGTATAGAGATAGTATTAGGGGAATTATTAAATATTATAGATTCGTCTAGTGTTTAAGACCAAATGTGTTGGATGATGCATTAAAATGTCGTTTCTTTGCACTCCTAAATTTTTAGTAATGAGCCGTATTTGTCAGATTACAGGAAAGAAAGTGATGGTTGGAAACAACGTGAGTCACTCGAA
>CAWVZZ010000092.1:0-8253 GCA_963934745.1 uncultured Flavobacteriales bacterium
ATATGCCATTCTACATCAGAGAATTTATGAAAGAAGTCAAGTCCGAGTAATGAGCGTCAGAAGGGATGTTTAAAACCCCAAATGCTTGAATCGAAAGTTTGAGGTCCGTTAGCTCAGCTCCTTGATCTTTAAGTTTCTGGAAATCGGAATCGGAGAACACCAGACCAAAAGCTCCTGTATCCCATAGAATATTCATCTTTACTGTTCCAATTTTAAGCGGGACGGAGGTTTGATTATTAACATAGACTACTTCGAAGGTGGTCGAGGCGGGACCTGAAATATCTTCAGCAACATGTGTGTTCTCAGTGTTTGTTACACAAGCAATTAATTCACCATCTTAAAGTCCTTCTCAATAAACATCATAGGACGCCGTGCACGGGTCTTAATCATCGAAGAGAAAACAAGGGATTATAAGTTCTTAGTAGGCAACTTAGGCAAGAAAAGTGCAACGAAGTAAATGAAGACAACGCCAAACCATAATATAATAAACATTATTAGTCTGACTAGCAGAACAGGCATCTCTAACTTGTGAGCTAAACCACCACATAAACCAAGTATTACTTTATCATCGGAGCTACGGTAAAGCCCGTTATAATCTTTATGAAGACTTTTTTTAGTCTCTAAAGAATTTCCACACTTTATACAAGCGACTTGGTTATCATTAACACCTACGCCACACGAAGTACAGAATTTACCTCCAGTTCTAGGGTCACATCCACATTTAAGACAGAGTACAGCATTATCAGCTGCTTCAGCACCACAATTTTTACAAAACATGAGTTTACGTATAATTAAAATTAAGTTAATTCTATAATCATCATTTTACTGAACAAATGGTTAAAGAACAATAAGTAAGACAATATAGATATTAATTATTTGTAGCCCAAATAAACAAAGGTTAACTTATACTATACACCGTTCCCACAGCCCGGGATACCTTCGCGCTCGCAGCGCTAGGCTCGGTGTTCCTGGCTTGCACTCAAAGGGAACTTCACAATGAAAATCGTTTAAGAGCTATGCTCTTTCTCATCATTTATAGCAATACGCATTGAAGCGAGCTTCATGTGTTGCTCTTGGTTATGCTAGTACACTGCATGTGCTTAAACGATTTCATTTCGTGGCCTCGCCAGGAATCGAACCTGGATTTTGGGTACCGGAAACCCATGCACTATCCATTGTACTACGAGGCCAATAAAATGAGGTGGTAGTCCACCGAGATAGTTATTCTACTATCTGTAAAGAGTTGTTGCGAGTGGTGCCGTTGAGGGTGGTTCGGAGGATGTAGGTTCCAGAACTGATTTGGTCTAAAGCGATAAGATCACCAAAACCAGAACGGATTAAAGTGCCTACAGAGGAGTACAATACCCATTCAGCCTCAGAGCTAAGTTTCACCATAGAACCACGCCGGGCAGGGTTAGGATAAACAACCAGAGAGGAAGGGTTCTCGTTAATGTCTACGGAGAAGTAAAGCATGGGGTCGTTAGTGATGCTTAGATCGGTAGTGAGGTTTACTTCATTGCCTATAACTTCTGTAGAGTCGAATCTATAAACACAGATGCTAGATGAACCATTGAGGTAACCGAAGGTGGTGCCAATGATCCACATTCTGCCTTGTTCATCAATTTCCATGTCAGAAGCTAAGTCATTGAAACCCGTCCCCAGAACACTGGACTCTTCAAAACCGCCGTACTCTTCTAGCTGTACGATTCCGATGTCTGTTCCGTCACCGCTGTAAGTGTTAATGTGTGAGAGTTTGAATAATTTATCGTCTTTGTAAATCAGCCGCCTTCCATCTGCGTAATATGACCCGGAGGTGTTGAGAGTGCTTTGAGGGGTGCCGTCTGATGGGTTTAAGAAGATCAGACCTTGACCTATAGGCTCGCCTGGTCTGTCGAATGAATAAAGTAAGGTTACAAAGTTATCATTGACCGCTATGTCAGTAGCGTAGTTGTTTCCTACTGCCTCTTCGTCAGGTGCTATTCTAGCCCAAATAGGATTCCCATCAGGTCCCCACGCCCAAACCGTAGTCTGAAGCACTCCGTCAATTTTAGTAGAACCAGCAACATAAAGTGTGTCATTAAAAACTCTAGCCGTAGTCACAGCCTCTGTCTGTACAGAATGACCCCACGTAGTAAATGTAGCTGCCTCGACAGATAATGGATCGTTAATATCAACCCACCAGCCGTCACCTTGCATATCTCCAATTGCGTAGACAGAACCGCGCCAAGTGACGAGGGAGATAGGGTTTTGGTTTTCCAGATGAGACAACTCAAGAGTAGAGATAATCTCGCCTGTGTTATCAACATCGTGGATTACAGCGTTATACGTGCCGTTATCTCCTAGACGCTGAGAAAGGACTAGGATGTTATCGTTAGGTAGGTCTGGGTGTATTATCCCATCTACTATGTTTTCAACTATAGACCCGTATGGAGTAAGAATGCTCCAGGCGTATTGAAATTCAGAATCGTAATACACTATATAACCTCGAACAGTTCCATTGCCATGACTAGAAGTAACACCTAAAGCATATGCTCCGCCAGATGGCTCGGGAATAATAACGGATCCTACATCCTCAAGTGTACCTCCCACAACCCTCAGCTGTATGGCAGATTGTGAAATTGAAGAACTTATGATTAATAAAGAGGAGACAAATGAAATTATAATTCTCATGATCGCACAAGTTTATGAATGCCTTTAAGCGAAATTAATAAGTCTTTGAAATTATCTAAATGCAGCATATTAGCTCCATCAGATAACGCACTAGAAGGATCAGTATGGGTTTCAATAAACACCGCATCAGCTCCAGCAGCAACTGCTGAACGGCCTATGGTGTTTATGAATGCAGGGGATCCGCCAGTAACACCTTCAGATTGATTAGGACGTTGGAGGCTATGAGTGAGGTCGACAACGGTTGGAGCAAACGAGCGCATAACAGGGATTCCCCTCATGTCCACGACCAGATCTTCATATCCAAAAGTGGTTCCCCTTTCAGTAACCCAAACATCATCATTACCAGCATCCCTCACCTTGTTTACGGCATGAAGCATTGACTCTGCTGAAAGGAACTGGCCTTTCTTTATGTTTATTGTTTTTCCTGTTTTTGCGGCGGCAACTAACAAATCGGTTTGGCGACAAAGGAAAGCGGGGATCTGAAGTATATCAGCAAACTCTGCTGCCATAGCCGCCGCCTCCACGGAGTGAATGTCTGTAGTAACAGGGACGTCGTAACACTTCTTCACATCGGCTAGAAGTTTGAGTGCTTTTTCATCACCTATCCCCGTGAAACTGTCAATTCTAGATCTATTTGCCTTCCTGTATGAGCCCTTAAAAACTAAAGGCAATTCCAATTCTTTACATATAGACACAACTCGTTCTGCTATATCGAATAGCACCGTTTCCCCTTCAATTGCACATGGCCCGGCTATCACCAGCAACTCACCCTTAGTGAGTCTGTGAAAAGCCGTTTTTTGTGATTCAGTTTGTTGATTAGAAAAATTAGAATTCATCTCAGTCTGGTGCTCTTTGTAATCGAATAGAAATACCTCTAGCTTTAAAATTATCTGAGGTGTCGGAATTAATAAACAATCCTCTAGGGTCCTCTAAAGTCACAGAAACAAGTCTCTTTTCTGTTACTTTGTATTGAGCCCAAACCACAGGTCTAGAACCTCCCCAACCTCCATCTTTAATCTTCACACCCCAAGATAGCTTGTCTGAAACAACCCACCCCAACCCTATCGCAACTTCAGGCTCTGGCATCCAACCTCCATATGATATAGAAGTAGAAAACTTCACGTTTTCTTCTATCGCGTAATTCATCCTTAAGGAAAGTTTTGAGGGCAAAAGAACCATTCTTGACACTGAATTTCCTGTTAGAATCAGACTATCCGTTGAGATATTGCCATCTATGATGTTTTCCCAAGTAAGACTATCGCCGAGTACAGGAAGACCTGTTGTCGCAATACCGTCATCTAACCAGTAAACTTTAGATCCTGCTGGCTCAAATAACACCCCTAAATCTTTAAATTCAACTTCCAACCTCAATGCAGACCCTTCAGGAGTTAGAGGAACTTTGCCAGAAATCCCTATTCCATATGCAGGTAAGAATGTGGAATCACTAAGGGCGTGTATCCTCCCTTCTGTCTGCAGATAAGTATCTAATGAGTCAGCATCCTCGCTTACCCAAAAATATCCATATGGAACGCTCCACTCTGCTCCAGCTAATCTCTGAATAAGCGAAATTTCTAAACGTTGGCCCGTGAAGTTATTATGAGCTCCAAGGCTAAATCTATTAAATAAAGAGGCCCTTACCCCTGTTCCGCTAAGAACGTCAATTCGACCAGTGTGACCGCCGTTTCCATACCACAGTAGCTCGAATGCATCTGATGTCCATCTAGTGTCTACAAGTAATTCGGATCCAACAGTTCCACATAACGACCACTCTTTACCTTCAACCACCTTACCCGTCCATGAGTAAGCAAATCCAGCAGAACCACCCAAATATCCCATCTCACCATTATGACTGTTAAGAACTGGGTCTAATATATCGTGCGAGATAAACCCTCCTTCAGCTAGTGATCTAGCGAAACCGGTAGTGATAACGTTACTACTCTCGTTAGCCCAAACCGTCAAGGACGCATATCCTTTCCTAGATTCAACCTTTAAAGAGTCTGAGTCTAGAGAATCCACTTTCAACACAGAAATCTCATGAGTAATAGCTGAGATAGATATAGAACTACCTAAAATTAGGACTGCAAGTCCGATGATCTTAATAATGTTCTTCATTATTCCTCTATTAGTTGAGTGCCTTCAATTCTGATTTGGACTCTTACATCCTCATAACCCGTAAAAGGAACTGCACCTTCAGTGCTGACATCAAGGGTAACAAACAGCTCACCTCCAGGCTCTATAATTCTTCGATTTATGGGTATCTCAGCGAATGCGTGAGCTATATAGCCTGTGATCGTAGATCCTGGTCCTATTTCAGAACTAACAGAAACTACGGTCCCTAGCGTATCGTTTACTACGTATTCAACATTGGCACTTAAAGAGACCGGAAACGTGCTGTAAAGATCAATCAGCAAACGACCATCAAATTGAGGGAATTCAGCTGGATCAATAGTATACTGCTCTTCAAGTATCACCCCATCAGCACCGAGTCTTATGGGTATCTCTATGTCTAGGTTTAAAAGAGGAGGCACATCCACATCTAGATAATCATTACCTAAGCTGACATCTCCAAATGGATTTAACTCCAGGTTGCCTATACCTCTCATAACCTCTGGAAATGTCTCAATTAGATCGAAGAAATTTGACCCGACCTCTCCCATATCAATTTCTAGATATGTTTTTTCTATTAACTGACCGTTGGACCAGTGGGCTCTAGCAACATCGTGAACACCGAAAAATGTAGGATGTTGTAGGTTTTGATCATCAACCGAAAGAGTATCGAAAGTCAACCTTATATCAGCTCCTACAGTGTTCTCTATTGTGAGTTTTGCAACTGCACCTTCAATATCAAGGACGGGATTTGGAACTGGTATAGAATCAAGGACTGGAGACTCGGAATCAAAATCCACAATCACGTTGCCGAAATATCCTTTAGCACTCTGTACAGTGAAATCGTGAAACTCTACTGTCATCCATAGACTATCTAGATTAGTTGCATAAAAAATTTCCTCGTTTTGTTCTGAACCTATAGCTATAAAAGATGTTGTAAGAGTATTATTTCCCACGCCACTTGTTCCCGTGAGGTCGAAAAGTGCATTTTCTAAATCCACAATTCCTGTAGCAAATCCATTCTCTGTATCTGTAGCTGGTGGAATTACAAGGTCTATTCCCACCGTATCACCATTAAGAGTAACGCATGTTAAGTAGTAACTCATTTCAAGAATCCCCTTAATTGAGCTCTCAACAGTAAACACCATCTCACCTGACGCCACTACAAGCTCTCGCATATACGCTCCTTCAGTACCAGTGAGACTTGAAATCATCATCTCTTCCTGTTTATCAATAAATGGGTATTCGATGGGGACAGGTATAGAAATCGGCAATGACCCGAAAGCCACAATATCTTGTATGGTCGTGTCTGGAAGAATCGGAACTAAGTTACCAGACACTATATCTATGACACCATTAAAAACAAGCTTAGCCACTTCACCTTCTTCACCTATCTCCACAAGAGAATCTGGTATAAAGGAAGACCATCCAATGTGGTCATCAACAAGGGGTAGGAATATCTCTGTCTCCCAACTTAAAGGCTCTCTATCTACACAACTAGATAGACTTACTGCTAATATGCAGACTACAAGGAAAATGAAATTTCTCATTTAAGTTTAGGTGTTAATGTCAAAAATACACATAGTACGACTACCCACAACGTAACCGATACAAACTGTAGCCCTATGAATGGTGACAGTAATAAAAACGCACCTATTATAATTGCTTCAGGTATTACAAATCTTTTAGATAACAGAGCAAAAAAAGCCGGTATGGTCCACACCAAATTCAAATTCGCCCACGTATCCGTATGATCGGTAAAGCTCCACATCAACAACAATAATACCCCTAAAAGAGTTGCACCGATAAGAACCACACCCCTTAATATTCGAGTCACTACAGCCGCATCCCCAGCATTAAGCCTAGCAATAATAATGGCTGCAACTAAACCTATGAAAAGCAATAACGGTAAGGGTTTTCTAGGCACTGGCTGTGCTTGAAGCAATAGAATATCCTCCCTCACTCCTGCTTCCGTTAACGGCTCTCCAGAAATTGTCATTAAATCTAAAGCTCGACTGAGGTCATTGGGGATAAATGCTTCATCACAACCCACCATGATAGCATCTGCAGAAGGTCCCAAAATAAAATCCATACCTAATTCCGTCCAAGGTGAGTTATCAATAAAGGGTCTTAAACCATCCCTAAATGAACGGCCATCAGCTACGCAATTTGTCTGAAACTCCTCCCCAAGTGATTCCTCTAAAACGGTAATAATTCGGGAAGAACAATTATCTCTAAAAAACTCATACGAGTAAACTGCATTTGCAGGCATAAGGTTCCAAGACAGATATTCGGCAACTTTCACAATCTGAACCGGACTCAAGAGTAATTTTTGAGAATACAACCCCCTGCCACTATGGGAATAAGCTAGCTGAAAATCACTGAATCTCTCAGCCGTCAAAGTATAATCGAGCTTCCCCTTCATGAAATTTAGGTAAAAGCTCTCACTGAACGAAAACGTCCCGTAGTTGAATACCCAATCCGTGATCGGAACCTGAGATGGGTCGTATATCCTGATCGCTGTGTGGCCGAACATGGAATAGGTATCCTCACCGGGAGTGGCCGTCAATATGCTCACCTCTGTTTTTGGGCTGAGGTTGTCGTACCACTGGGTTTGGGCTAAAGCATCGGAAGCACTAAATAAAAATGATCCCAGAACCAGCACGCACCACATTAAAGACTTAGAAAGCCAAGTCATACCCCTTCTCATCTCGCTAGCCTTGCCACTCAACCAAATCACGGAAAACTCCACGTCCTCAATTTTGAAATCCACGTACAACCTCCCACCCGGCATGTTCACTGCTCGCTTCGCTTCGCCTCCCCTGATTGAAAAATCCGTCAATGCCGCTGCAACAGCTCCCGTACCACAGGCCTTAGTTTCTGCCTCCACTCCTCTCTCGTACGTTCGTAAACTTATCTCACCCTTTGGCATCTGACACATCACACTGACATTAGTTCCATGGGGTTTATACTCATCTGAATATCTTATCGCAGCACCTTTAGAAACTACATCGAATTGTGAGATATCAGAACCCTCTTGCTGAACTATCAAATGATGTGGTGATCCTGTATCGACGAACCATCCTCCCTTGACTTCAACTGGCTGCTGCACCGACCTGAACTCCACACTAGGAATATCGCGCTCTAAATTCCACCTTACGTAATGGAGCCCGTCACATGCCTTAAAAACTGCAGTATCCCCTACCCAACCCTCTCTCCTCGCATATGCATACGCAGCACGAGTCCCGTTCCCACAAAAAGACCTCGTTCCATCAGGGTTTCTGAAATCACAGACCATCTCCACGCCTTCTTCCTCCGATTTCCCTAAAACTATCAGCCCGTCAGTGTTTTCTCTCGAACATATGCCTTGAACGATGTCGTCCGGGAGCTCGAACAACTTTGAAGATCTATATTTCTCACTGTCAAAAACCACAAAAGTGTTCCCTGTACCCTCCCATTTTTGAAATTCGATTTGCA
>CAWVZZ010000093.1:0-8097 GCA_963934745.1 uncultured Flavobacteriales bacterium
GCGGGAGTATCTACGGCCGAGGTTGCGGCGGGAGTATCTACGGCCGGAGTTGCGGCTGTATTGGCGGCCGGAGTTGCGGCGGGAGTATCTACGGCCGGGGTTGCGGCTGTATTGGCGGCCGGGGTTGCCGGAGTATTGGCGGCCGGGATTGCCGGAGTATTGGCGGCCGGGGCCTCAGATTTAGGGGCAACTTCAACTGGAGCTGAAGCTACAGGTGAAGGTGTCGGAGTTACTACAGGTGTAGCTTCAACTTTATTCGGCTGGGTGCGTTGAACTTCTGGTTGTAGGCCAGACTTCTTGAAAATGCTAAGGTCGATTTCTGCCTCCTCCTCTTCAACTTGGACGATAGGACGTTTTCTAGCACTAGCTAGAGTAATGTTCTCTCTCTCAACAACAGAAACAGTAGAGCGTTGAGCCGCCTCCTTAGCTTCTTTGTCTCCCTGGAAGTTTCCGCGTACAAGAGCGTAAGTTTCCGGATCTAATTTAGTGTTAGGCTTTCCATCTACTTTGATTCCTTTTGTTTCAAGGAATTCTACGATGGTGCCTATCCCTAAGTTGAATTCTCGGGCTGCTTTACTTAATCGTACTGGTTTATTTGCGTCTGCCATGGGGCTTTTTATCGTTGGGGGAAGGTAGTTAAAGGAATCTATTTGAAGTAGCATTGCTCATAACTCTCGAGCAAACCTTGATTACTCAAGGTGTTTTACTCATTATTCGAGTTCCTTCTTTAGAATCCTAATCACTTCTTTCACTGTCTCGGCTTCGAGGTCTGTTCTTGTGATAAGACCGGCTTCGTCTAGATCGAGTACTGATCGAGCTGTGTCGCAACCGATTTTGATGAACTCTTCAAGAATCCACGCATCGATTTCGTCACTAAACTCCATCAATTCTACATCGTCCTCTGATGCGTCTTCCTCACGGAACACGTCAATTTCATAACCGGTCAATAGACCAGCTAGTTTAATGTTGTTACCACCTTTACCGATAGCAAGACTGACTTGGTCAGGCTTGAGGTAAACCTCTGCACGACCAGACTCGGTTTTTAATGTGATTGAAGTGATCTTTGCTGGGCTAAGTGCACGAGCCATTAATAGCTCTTCGTTCTCAGTCCAGTTAATTACGTCGATATTCTCGTTGCGTAATTCACGTACGATACTATGGATACGAGATCCTTTCATACCTACACATGCTCCAACTGGATCTACTCTGTCGTCGTATGATTCAACCGCTACTTTAGCACGCTCACCTGGTGAACGAACTATTTTCTTTACCGTGATGAGTCCGTCGTAAATCTCAGGTACTTCCTGTTCGAAGAGGCGCTCTAGGAATTCAGGGGCTGTACGTGAAAGGATGATTCGCGGGGTGTTGTTGCGAAGCTCTACAGCTGCAACAACGGCGCGAATCGTATCGCCCTTGCGAAAGAAATCACCAGGGATTTGGTGTTCGCGAGGCATAACCACTTCGTTATCGTCATCATCTACTAATAGAATCTCACGTTTCCAGATTTGGTATACTTCAGCATTAATAACCTCACCGATGCGCTCCTTATACTTCTGGTAGATCTTGTCTTTTTCGATATCCATGATACGACCGACAAGGTTTTGGCGAAGAGATAAAACAGAACGGCGGCCGAAAGATTCGAGTTTGATCTCCTCAGAAACCTCCTCACCTACTTCGAAGTCATCTTCGATTTTAAGAGCATCGTCAAGTGAGATCTGTTCGTTCTCATCTTCTACCTTTCCGTTCTTAACGATCTCGCGATTACGCCAGATCTCAAGGTCACCCTTCTCGGGGTTAATAATCAAATCGAAGTTCTCATCAGAGCCATACTTCTTAATAATCATGTTTCTGAAAACGTCCTCAAGGATGGCCATCATGGTCTCCTTATCGAAGTTTTTGAATTCTTTAAACTCACGAAACGAATCTATCAGGTTCAATTGCATAGTACCTTATTTAAAAGAAATTATTACTTTAGTCCATTCTAAATCACCAATCTTAAACTGGTGTTCCTCTTCAACCCACTGCTTTGCTTTACGTCCTTCGATACGCTTTTTCTCGCGTGTCTTTAAGACCAAACCCAACACCTCTCCTTCTTCCTCCTGTACACTTATAAGCTCCCCTTCAGTCTTCTTCCCGTCAATTGGAAGAATCATGATTTGGTTGCCTATGATTTTTTTATACTGGCGTAGGACCTTAAGAGGTTGGTCCAAACCGGGAGAGCCTACATCTAGAGCGAAGTCTTCCTCCTCTCTATCAAATGATCCTTCGATATGACGACTTAAGGCCATACAATCTTCAATGGATGTTCGTTCGTCGTTCTCGAGTGCAATCTTAATTACATTACCACTCGCGACTTTAACATCCACCACAAAGCCCGAAGTCCCCTCGAGGAATTCGTCAGCTAATTGTTTTATGGTTCTCTTATCTATCAAAGCAATCGTTAAATCAAAAATTAAATCAAATCTGTACCTAAAAGTTTAGAGCATAAAAAGGGGGCTGCTGCCCCTCACATTGTGTCTCTTCCTTTATTCCGGTGCAAAAGTACGTAATCTTTCTGTAAATACGTGCAATTGACTAGCACAATATCCCGAACTTCGCTTACGTATTGTCGCTGACAATCCTTTTTGAGGCGTGCTGACACTTTTTTTGAGGTAAATGAATAAGATTATAATAAAAATATCTCTTGCGATTCTTGCATTAACAGTGTATCCCAGCTTTTCTCAAGTTTTTTCTCAAGGCAACAGGCCGGTGGGTACATGGAAGGATCATTTCCCTTATGAAAAGGTTCTGGAGGTTACTTCAGGTGGTGAATTCGTGTACGCAAGGACTGATCTTGCTGTTTTCAGCCTCAATCCGGCCTCGCATAAAGTAAATAAGTACAGCAAGGTTCAGGGCCTTTCTCAATCTAATCCCACTGCTATCAAATGGTACGATGGAGATTTTGAAAATGATACCGATGGACTTTTAATCATAGGATATGCGAATGGAAATCTGGATCTGTTCCAAAACGGAGGCACCTACAACCTTCCCGATATCGTAACTAGTAATATCATTGGAGACAAGGGCATACGTTCTATTACAGTAGAGGGTGATTTTGCATTTCTTGCCTGTGGGTTCGGTGTCGTTGTGATAGATCTCGTAAAGTTTGAAGTTCAAGACACATGGTACATCAACGGGCAGCAGCAGCTTCTAGAGATTACCTCAGTGGTTCTCCACGATGACATATGGGTAGTAGCGACAGCATCGGGAGTCTACGAGGCTCCCACGAACCACCCATTTTTATCAAGTGCAGACGCGTGGACTCGGTGGGAAGATCTGCCTGAATCAGCTAGCTCTTACGTCACCGACCTTATCTACTTCGGCGACGATATCCTTGTACATATAGGCGACGAAACTTCGGGCCGGCTTTGGAGATCCCTCGACGGCTCCCCCTGGGAGCTATTCCCGGGATGGCCAGCAGAGGGCACAGAACTCCATAGCCTCACCACTAACCTCACAACGGACGTCCTCCTAATAGGACTTTGCTGTAGTGTCGAGAGGTACGATACGCAGTACAATCTCATCCCAGAAACTAATGCTCTCGGAGGTTGGTTACAGGTGAGAGATCTAGAATACGATAAGAATGATCCTGGAGTGATTTGGATTGCCACACTGATAGGCGGGCTAGTGAGATTCGTTACAGACCCAATCGAAGGCGGAACTAATAACGGTGTGTTTTTTCCTGGGGGACCGGATAATGCTAATGTCCGGAAACTCGATTCTTGGAACTCAAATCTATGGGTAGCTACTGGCGGAGTGGATGAAACTTGGGTGGGACTTTATACTTCCGTGGGAGTGCACGGACTTGTGGATGGAAACTGGATTGACGTTGTATCACTGGAGGGGGAGAATGATATTTCAGGTATTCGCGATTTTCTTTGTGTGAGCATAGACCCCCTGAACCCATCTCACATAATGTTCGGGTCTTGGGAAGAAGGGTTAATCGAGGTGCTAAACGGGGAGATGGTTGCTATTTACAATAGCGCGAATAGTACTATTGTCGAGGGGGACTTCGGGAGTAGTCCTAGAACGGGTGTGGCAGGAGTCGATTATGATAAGTCGGGTAACCTTTGGTTTACAAATGCATACTCCACATCACCACTACAAGTAAGATTAGCGGACGGCACATTCGTCGCTATGGACCTCGGGGACTCCTTCACCTCTAACGACAACATCGGCGGAGTGAAAGTTACTCGCGACGGATATGTGTGGGTGATTCTGCCTCGTGGAGGAGGGATACTCGTGTACGACCCTGCTGGCACACCAAGCATCACCTCGGACGATGACTGGAGATTTTTAAGCACCTCTGAATCTCAAGGAGCATTACCATCTAATTATGTTTATTCTATTGAAGAAGATTTGGACGGGGAGATATGGATAGGTACTGGGTCGGGCCCAGCCATTTTCTACCGTTCTGAGAGTCTATTTAATGACGCGAATGCAACGACAGCTTCTCAAATCCTCATCCAACAAGACGGAAACTATCAATACCTCCTTGAGACAGAAACTGTCACGGCTGTAGTTATCGATGGCGGTAACAGAAAGTGGGTGGGTACATCCGGATCAGGCGTGTACGTGCTGAGCGAGGACGGAATGACTATCGAAAACAATTTTTCTAGTGAGAACAGTCCGATACCGGATAACAGCATATTAGATATCGCTATCAACCACCAGAATGGAGAGGTATTCGTGGCTACAGCAAGGGGCATAATCTCGTATTTAGGTGAGGCTACTAATTGGGATTCGGAGATGGAAAGCATATTCGTGTTCCCTAACCCTGTCGATGAATTTCATCAGGGGCCTATCACAGTCGACGGGTTAGATTTCGAAAGTATCGTTCATATCACGGATGCTGCGGGACGAGTAGTAGGCGTTGTGGAGTCGATGGGCGGAAGGGCGGTTTGGGATGGGTTGATGTCAGATGGCACCCCTGCGCCATACGGAGTTTACTTGATTTTCGCAGTTGATAGAGATGGGAACACTTCCGCTAGTACTAAACTCGCCATCACTAGATGATCATCGTCGGATTACAAGCTCCTATTGTTTGGGAGAATCCAGAGGCGAATAGAGAGTGTTTTGAGAAATTGATAAGGGAGCACGTGGGGGAGGCTGGGCAAGTGGATTTAATAGTTCTGCCAGAAAATTTTACGACAGGATTCTCGATGAACCTTGATGAAATTGATAGTTGGGAGAGTAGGGTGACATTGGGGTGGATGAAGAGCTTAGCCGCTGAGTTAGATATCGCGATTTTCGGAAGTGTCGCGTACAAGATGGAAGATGACACAGCTAGAAATAGAGGGTTATTCGTAAAACCTTCAGGAGAGGTTGAGCATTACGATAAGAAGTATCTCTTCTCCCTCGGTAATGAAGATAAATATTATGTGCCCGGAGAGTACAAGGTGGTAGTGGAGTACAAGGGATGGAAAATTCTATTACAAATATGTTACGATTTACGTTTTCCAGAATTTTCACGGAATTCCTTTGAGGATCCTTATGATATCGTGCTTTACGTGGCTAACTGGCCCGTGCCGCGCATTCACGCTTGGCGAACTCTCTTGCAGGCTCGCGCCATAGAAAACCAGTGCTACGTATTAGGCGTTAACCGTTATGGAGAAGATCCAGATGGGAATATCTACTCAGGAGATAGTCTAGGGATAGGCTTTTTAGGTGAGGTGAAAAGTGAGGGGCCTGTGGTGGAAATAGTTTGTGAGAGGGGAAAACTTAATGAGTACAGAGGAAAGTTTCCGTTTCTTAAAGATGGATAATAATTTGTTTTTATGTAGGGGGGTATCTTAGTCGTTACCAACACAATACGCCATGAAAATTTTTATCGCTACCACCTTTCTTTCTTTGTTCTTTATAGGGCTTGTAAACTCACAAGAGGATTATGAATTCGAATTCCTAAATATCAACAGTGTGAGTGCACCTATCTATGCAGGTGGGCCTTTCTATGTAGACCCCATAAAAACAACTGCAGAGGTTTGTGAAGGAGCAGTAAAGCGTGGTTTGTTACCGTCGCGCTCACGAGCTAAGGCTCGTTCGGCTTGGTGAGTGTTCGGGCGGTATTACTGAAATCGAAACTGCACCCACGACATCCACTAGCTTGTATCTGGGAAAGGATATATGTGGGTCCCTTCGTGATTGTAAAAGGGCGACACGAGAATTCAACAGCAAAACAACAATCGGCTGCGCCGGTTGATTCTTTTGTGCCCACCAAGCCTCCATTAAGCAAGCTTATGTCGAATTGTTAGGCACAAAAAAACCGCACGAAAAAAGAGTGCGGTTGTTTTGCTGTTTTGGGTGCATGTCGTGCCGTGGTTACGTGAACGCAGGGATGCCAGTGATGTCCATTCCCGTAATGAGGAGGTGGATGTCGTGGGTGCCTTCGTAAGTAATAACTGATTCGAGGTTCATCATATGGCGCATGATAGGGTATTCGTTCATGATTCCCATAGCGCCGAGGATTTGGCGGGATTCACGAGCGATGGTTATAGCCATGTCGACGTTGTTGCGTTTTGCCATAGAGATTTGGGCAGAGGTAGCGCGGCCTTCGTTGCGGAGTTGTCCGAGGCGGAAGGTTAGGAGCTGAGCCTTTGTAATCTCAGTGATCATTTCGGCGAGTTTCTTCTGTTGAAGTTGGAAGGCACCGATAGGTTTGCCGAATTGTTTGCGTTCTGTTGAGTAGCGTAAAGCTGTGTCATAGCAATCGAGAGCTGCTCCAATAGCACCCCAAGCGATACCGAAACGTGCTGAGTCAAGGCAGCCTAGTGGAGCGCCGAGTCCAGATTTTCCGGGAAGGATATTTGCTTTAGGAACGCGAACGTTATCGAAAATAAGTTCACCTGTGTCAGAAGCTCGAAGGCTCCACTTTCCTTTCATAGTAGGAGTAGAGAATCCTTCCATTCCACGTTCTACTATTAGACCGTGAATGCGACCTTCCTCGTTCTTAGCCCAAACAACTGCTATCTCAGCAAAAGGTGCATTTGAAATCCACATCTTAGATCCGTTAAGAATAACATCATCGCCGTCTTCTACGTAGCTAGTAATCATGCCCGATGGATTAGAACCGTGATCGGGTTCCGTTAGACCGAAGCAGCCTATCCACTCACCAGTGGCGAGCTTAGGAAGGTATTTCTTTCTTTGCTCCTCTGAGCCGTACTTCCAAATGGGATACATGACGAGGGAACTTTGTACTGATGCGGTAGAGCGTAAACCTGAATCACAGCGCTCCAGTTCTTGCATGAGAAGTCCGTATGAGATTTGGTCTAGACCAGCACCTCCATACTCCTCAGGGATATAAGGCCCGAAAGCGCCTATAGCACCAAGTCCGGGAAGTAAGTGTTGAGGGAAAACTTGGGTTTCCGCTGCTTCTTCAATAATGGGGCTCACCTCCTGCTTCACCCAAGCGCGGGCAGCATCACGTATAAGCTTGTGCTCCTCCGTGAGGAGATCGTCCATGTTGAAATAATCGTGTCCTGTATATAAATCTGTGCGCATGAGTAAAATATTGCGGCAAAGTTAATCTTTATTAGTTGCTTCGTAGACTTCGTCTATCTCTAAAACTCCTTCTTGGTATGCAGATACTGCTAGTCTGTCTGCTACCTCGTTTAATTCGTTTCCTGCATGTCCTTTAACCCAAACAAATTTCACGTCGTGTACCACGTAAATCTTTAGGAACCTCTTCCAAAGGTCGGGATTCTTCTTGTTTTTAAAATTCTTTTTCACCCACCCGAAAACCCATTTCTTTAGTACCGAATCGACGACATATTTAGAATCAGAATATATGGTTACATCGGTTCCCGGACTTTTTAATGCCTCGAGAGCAGCTATTACGGCTAGAAGCTCCATCCTATTATTTGTAGTCAACCTGAAAGCTCCACTCAACTCCTTGCGATGCTCTCCAGAAATCATTACAGCTCCGTATCCACCTGGACCGGGGTTGCCGCTAGCACCTCCATCTGTATAGACTACAACTTTCGCCATAAGGTCAGATTAGGTATTGGATATTTGACGTAAAGAGCTTAACTGCTATTGCGAGAAGGATGATCCCGAATACTT
>CAWVZZ010000094.1:0-8058 GCA_963934745.1 uncultured Flavobacteriales bacterium
GCAAGGTGGCGAGCTTTTTTAATTGCTTGCGATGCTTTGCGCTGATACTTTAGGCTTGTACCGGTTAAACGACGTGGGAGAATCTTACCCTGCGGGTTGCAAAGCATTAATAGGAAATCTCCGTCTTTGTAATCGATGTATTTAAATCCCTTTTTACGGAATCGACAGTAGCGATCTGCTTTTGTCTCGATATCGATAGACTTTAGGTAACGAACTTTTTTGTCTGCCATAATTTCGAATATTATGCTTCTACTTTACCTTTTTCTGAAGTCTTTGCTTCAGCAGCAGCTGGTGCTGTTGCTTCTACAGTTGCTTCAGCTTTAGGCTCAGCTTTGCGGTTAGACTTATCGCGGCGTGATTCCGCGTATGCAATGTGGTGCTTATCCATAGCAGTTGTGAGGAATCTTAAGATTCTCTCATCGCGTCGGAATTCAGTCTCGAAGGGCTGGACAGCGGTTCCTGGTGCTTCCCACTCTATCAGATGATAGAAGCCAGTTGACTTCTTCTGAATAGGGTAAGCAAGTTTCCTTAGTCCCCAAGCATCCTCATGGAGGACTTTACCGCCGTTAGAGGCGATAGTAGCTTGGTACTTCTTAACTGTTTCCGCCACCTGATCAGCAGATAGCACGGGAGTCATGATGAAAACAGTTTCGTAACGATTCATTTTTATAATGATTTTAAATGGGCCGCAAAAGTACGTCACACTTATGGAAACAACAAGATTTGAGCATAAAACTTTATCTCTGTTTGTTGAGTGTGCAAAACTAGCTTTGTTTACCCCGAGATTCACACCGATATTCGCAACATGAGTGATATGCCATACTTAGTATCTGCAAGGAAATATCGTCCACAAGACTGGAGTGAGGTCGTGGGTCAAGACGGTATTACTCAGACTCTTACTCAGGCTATTTCGTCTGGCCAAATCGCTCAAGCCTATCTTTTTTGTGGCCCTAGAGGTGTAGGTAAAACCACTTCAGCGAGAATTTTCGCTAGAGCAATTAACGGATTTGCTTCGGACGATGATGCTATGGCGTTTAATGTTTTTGAACTTGATGCTGCATCTAATAATAAGGTTGAAGACATTCGTAGCATTGTTGAGCAAGTAAGGATTCCCCCTCAGCATGGGAAGTACAAGGTGTACATTATTGATGAGGTACATATGTTAAGCCAAGCTGCCTTCAACGCTTTCCTAAAAACCCTTGAAGAGCCACCAGCACACGCCGTTTTCATACTTGCTACAACGGAAAAGCATAAAATTATTCCCACAATACTTTCCCGTTGTCAGATTTTCGACTTTCACAGGATTACTGTGCCGGACATGGTGACTCATTTGAAGGAGATCGCTATTAAAGAAGGAGTAAATGCGTCTGAGAAAGGGCTGCATATTATTGCCGTAAAGGCCGATGGTGCTCTTAGGGACGCATTGAGCATGTTCGATCAACTTATTGCTTTTGCGGGTAAAGAACTCACATACGAAATAGTTACAGAACAGCTTCACGTTCTCGATCACGAGACATACTTCGAAGTGATTGACAATGCACTTTCTGCAAATATTCCTGATTCATTATTGCTCCTTGATAATGTTCTTACTAGGGGTTTCGATGCTCATCATTTCCTGTCCGGACTTGGTTCTCATTTGAGAAACTTAATGGTATGTCGAGACAACAAGACCCTAATTCTTTTCGAAAGCACACCAGAGGTAAAGACGAAATATTCAGAACAAGCATCTAAAACTGATCTGCATTTCATTATTAATGCACTTGATATTGTAAATGAAGCTGACACACAGTATAGAACAAGCCAACATCAAAGGCTCTTAGTTGAGTTGGCCATAATGAAGATTTGTTCTTTACTATCGGAATCTGATTCTTCTCTGCAAGTAGCAGCTAAAAAAAAAAATAACAGATTAATTCCTGCAGGTGTTGCTAAGGATATAGAAATCCCAAAGCAAGTTGAGTCCCCGCCAGAAAAACCAGCTGCTGTTGATGTATCAGTCGACCCAGCATCTGAGCCAGTTCCTTCAGCGACTACTCCTGAAAGAGTAGTTACTACTAAAGTAAAACCCACAGGACTTCTTAGAGGTAATAGTGTTAAGCTCGCGGGTAAGTCTGCCGTGTTAGCTGAGGCTGTAGATTCAAGTAAAATCTCTGACGAAAAAGAAGTTGATCCCAATTGGAAGGAAGTCCCCTCTCAAGAAAAAGTTAGTTCAGCGTGGAATGAATTCATAGATATCCAAAAGAATTTAAACCGTTCTAGTTTAGTCGCTGCACTTAAAATGTGTGAGGCTGTTTTAGATGGTATGGTGGTGACGTTTACAGTTAAGAATCATCTACATGAAGCACAATTGAACGGAGATAGAGCAGAAATACTGTACTTCTTTAGGGAGAACCTTAAGTGCGCAGTGCTGGAATTGTCTGTGTCAATAGAGGAGAAGGTAGATGACAGTCCTAAGTTTTATCTCACTGATAAAGAAAGGTATGAGAAGATGGTAGAAAAAAACCCAGTCTTAGAAGAGCTAAGAAAGAAGTTAGATTTGGATTTGGGCTAAGCCAGATGATAATCAGAAAAGCACATCCTGATGAACTTAAAAGAACCAGGTATAAGGTTCTTTGGCCTCACTTGACGGATGCCTCATTTGCAAGTCTTGATGTAGATTTAGAAAAATCAGCATTTCATATAGCAGCTGAAAACAAGGAAGGCGAAGTTGTAGGAGTGGCTTCTTTATTTGTGCAAGCCCCATCACGATATCCAAATGAATTTGTTGGAAAAAAAATCATTAGGCTTAGGGCTATGGGCGTGTTGCCTGAGATGCGTGGTTCTGGAGTAGGATCCGCTATGGTAGATTTTGCTCTAGATTATTGTGATAGAGAGGGGTACTCTACTATTTGGTGTGACGCAAGAGAAGTAGCTTTCAAGTTTTATGAAACACAACAATTTAAATATGTAGATGAAAATGATACTTATGAGGTGAAAAATATAGGTCCTCATAAAACCATGTATATTACTTTTACATCAGAAACCTGAAAGTAGAAAAATGCCTGCAATTTCAAAAACCGGAACTGCCATGCCCAGCAGCCCTATCCGCAAACTGATGCCCTTTGCAAATGATGCGAAAGCGAGAGGTAATAGAGTAATTCATTTGAATATAGGTCAGCCTGATATTGATACGCCCGAGATTGCTCTAGCGGAATTAAAGGCCGACTCCAGAACAGTGGTGGAGTACAGCCCCTCTGAAGGATACTCTTCATATAGGGCAGGGCTATCCGAGTACTATAAGGGTGTGGGAATTGATGTTGAGGTGGAAGATGTCATCGTGACTACTGGTGGTTCTGAGGCATTGGTTTTCGGTTTCATGTCTAGCATGGATCCGGGAGATGAGATTATTATTCCAGAACCTTTTTATGCGAATTACATAGGCTTTGCCCAAATGGCAGGCATTAAAATCATCCCAGTAACAGCTGTTATTGATAACGGATTTCAGCTACCGGACATTTCTGAATTCGAAAAGTTAATTTCCCCGCAGACTAAGGCGATTTTAATCTGCAATCCAGGTAATCCTACGGGGAAGGTATATGCACCCGAGTCCCTAGATATTCTAGCTAGATTAGTAAAAAAATACGACCTGTTTTTATTCTCAGACGAGGTTTATAGAGAGTTCTGTTATGATGGAGCTGTTGCTAAATCTGTATTGCAATTGGAGGGGCTTGAGGAGCACGCGATCCTTATAGATTCTGTATCTAAAAGGTATAGCATGTGTGGTGCTAGGGTGGGAGCGTTGGTTTCTAAAAATGCTAAGTTGAGGGCCACTGTTATGAAATACGCTATGACTCGCCTTTCGCCTCCTACTTTAGGCCAAATCGCATCAGAAGCTGCCCTCAAAGCTCCGGATTCATACTTTGAAGAAGTGCGCTCTAGATATGTCAAACGCAGAGATTTACTTGTTGAGGGTCTGAATTCAATCCCCGGAGTTCTATGCCCTAATCCAGGGGGTGCTTTTTATGCAGTTTGTAGGTTGCCTATAGACAACAGCGACACATTCTGTCAGTGGATGTTAGAGAGCTTCGATCTAGAAGGGGATACAGTTATGATGGCTCCAGCATCTGGCTTTTATTCAACTCCGGGAGCTGGGCTGAATGAGGTGAGGATAGCATATGTGTTAGATTTGCCAATGCTCTCCAGGGCTATAGAATGTATAGCAGCGGCTTTGAAGCAATATCCAGGAAAAACTAATTAATTTGATGACCATGAACCTAAAATTTCTCACTAGCGTCGGGCTTATAGCTTTTGGTTTATCAAATCAATCATCAAAAATACATGCTCAAGGTGATACGACTTGGGTGAATACCTACACCTGGGAAGCCCAAAACAATCCGGAGACTAATTATGATAGTCCGGGAAAGCGTTGGTTCGATTTTCCTTCTTCGGACAATGGAGTAGAGTACAGAAAAGTCCTGATGTACCATAAACTTAAGTGCTTTGATCAAGGCACAGCAGGGGGGTTAGGGTATGCTTGTGGAGAGTGGGATTACTTGTCATATAACTATTTATTCGAGCATACAGGTGATTTAGATTCTACCTCTTTGATTCATCCTATGTATAGGATGAATAATCTCGATTTTGATGTTGACTCGATAATATTATTTCCTGTTAGCGGTGCTCCTGTTGATACTGTAATTCATATTAAGGAGAGAATCGTACATGAATTCACAGGTGAGGTTAATATCGCAACTCTTGAGGATGGAGTGATCACCACGAGTGTTTTGGGCGGTTCTGGTAACAGAAGGATTAAAATGTTTTGGTCTGCTGAGGAGTTGCTAGGGATGGGTCTTGTAGGCATGGAAGATATATGGGCCATTACTCTAAACATTGATAATTTCATGGCTGATAATCTTACCATGAAAATTAAAGAGGCTGATGGAAGTGACATATCACTGTCTGACGATGTGTTGTTTGAGAATCAGGAATGGGTTGAGGTTTTCAATTACCCTATTGACGCTTATGAAAACTTGCAGATAGACTTTTACACTCCCTTCTTATGGGATGGAGAGTCTGGTTTACTCATTGATATGGCGTTAACGGGTTTCATCGGTAATGAATGTGAGGTCTCAATTTCTCCAGGTAGTGTGAGGTCTTTTGACGGCTATGGAAAGTATGTTGAATTTGATGGAGGTGATAAAATCGAACTAGATGCAAATGCTTTTCAAGATCTTTCAGATGCGGTAACGTTAGAGTGTTGGTTGAAAGGTGATGCGGATTGGTTACCACAGACCACAACTATTTTCGAAGGTGTTACAGCTGAAAATAATAGAGAGATAAACGTTCATATGCCTTGGAGTAACTCCCGTGTTTACTGGGATGCTGGGTCTGAGGGTGGATTTGACAGGATAGACAAAGCAGCAACAGAGTACGAATTCGAAGGGGCTTGGGCTCACTGGGCATTCGTTAAAAACTCTACTAGTGGTGTAATGGAGATTTATAGGAATGGGACGCTTTGGCATACAGGCAGTGATAGAGATAATATGTTTGGAGAGATCAAGAGAATGTATTTAGGATCCTCAGCTTATGATAGTTATTTCTACAGAGGAGGGGTAGAGAATTTCCGTATATGGAAGACCGATTTGGGACCTGAAATTATCAGTGATTGGATGCATAAAACCGATATAAGTTCACATCCCGAATTTGATAATCTCATAGCTATTTACAACTTTGATGGGCCTAACGGTACTTCAGAGTCCGAGGATGTGGAATCGCCGTATGGCGGTTACTATTTCGGTGATGCAGGGAGGGTTCATCACAAAGCAAGTGAGTTGTTTCTGGATTATTATGAGACCGGAGAGCGACCAAATTGCAGTTTTATCCAATCTAACCTGGAGGATATCCAGTTTGATTTAACATCAACCACCACCATTACAACTCGCCACATACCTCCAGTAAGTATTAGTACTTGGTATGTTGAAGGAAACTCTGTTGACTGGTCACAGATTCAATACGGCTGGCATCACGATACAGAGTCTTTCACCTATTATGCAAATGGTGGCGACACGATTTCTTCCTCCTCTATACAGGGTGAGATAACGGAGTTTGTGAACTCGGAACTAAATTATTTTGCTTCACCGTATGAAGTGTTGAATAGATTTGAATTAAGCAGGTATATCACTCCATATGGAATCAATCTGTCTTTAGGTGATGATGGTTGGACGTGGATTTTTGATGTAACGGATTACCTTCCTCTACTACGTGACTCTGTAGAATTAGAATGTGGAAATTGGCAGGAGTTGCTTGATTTGAAATTCGCGTTTATTGAAGGAACTCCACCTCGTGATGTGAAAAGGGTAGATGCATTCTGGAACGGGACTTACTATCTGAATAGCTGGAATGATAACGTTACTGCTCATGAATTTACTCCTTCAGAAGGGGAGGAGATGTTCAAAATGATTACCCGAGCTAGTGGTCACTGGTTTGGGGAAGGAAACAACTGTGCGGAATTCTGTTACAACACACATTCCGTATTAGTAAACGATACTCCCCAATGGAGTTGGGAAATAATGCAAGAGTGTGCTGACAACCCTCTTTATCCCCAGGGCGGAACTTGGATCTATGACAGAGCGGCCTGGTGTCCTGGTGCCCCTGTCACTCAGCAGGAATTCGAGCTTACTGACTTAGTTGGCAATTCAGAATCTTTCACCGTTGAATACGATGTGACAGATGACCCTTATGGTAATTATAGGATGGAAGGCCAAATAATTGCATACGGTGAGCCTAACATGCAACACGATGTTGAGATTATGGATATCCTTGCGCCTAATATTAGAAAGACCTTGTCGAGGTGGAATCCCGTTTGTGAAAATCCTGTTGTGAAAATCCGAAATAACGGCTCTGAACCTCTTACTTCTTGTATGTTTGAGTATCATGTCCAAGGCGGCGAGGTAGTAAATTATTTATGGACTCCTGGATTTCCCCTTGCATTTTTAGAAACTGCTGAAGTTAGCCTTCCTTATAATGCACCTGAATATACTGAAGGAGATGATGATGATATTCTAGCCTTTAATGTGACTGTTGATCTTGTTGAAGTGTACGACGAAGAGAGTTCTAATAACGAGGCTTCATCATCATTTAGAAGGCCTCCGACATGGGCATATAATAATCTTGACGACAATAGGATTATAGTTTGGGTAAAGACGAATAATGCCCCATTCGAAACCACTGTAGAGCTCAGGAATAAAGATGAGGTTCTTATTTGGTCTCAATCATATGATATCGCCAACACTGTGTTTAAAGACACTTTAGAGCTAAATGAAGGTTGCTACAGGTTCACAATACTGGATTCGGGTGATGATGGCCTGAGCTTCTGGGCGAACAATGATGGAGGCGGTTACGCTAGATTTAAAAAAGTATCTGGAGGAAATTTCTCAACAATTGAAGAAGATTTCGGTAAGTCATACTCTTTGGCTTTCAGGTTTGAAACTGATCTAATTTCTGATGTTGAAGAAATATTAGAAGTTGAAAAGTCACCTGCTGTTAGAATCTTTCCTAACCCAGCCATAGATATTGTCAGTGCCTCTCTAGAAAACTTCTCGGGTTTAGTTAATTGGAAGCTTAGAACATCTACAGGAGTTTTTGTAAAAGGTGGAGAGTTTGTCTCTGATAGCGGGAGATTGTTATCTATAGACTTGGAAGGTCTTGCTTCAGGAGTTTACTGTTTATCACTTCAGACAGAAACTCAACATTCTGTTAGTTGGCTGGTAAAAGAATAATACTGAAGTTATCCCCTATAAAAAGATGGGGTTGTTGATGATTTTTAATGTTTTTAGCGCACCACCCCCTTGTTTTTGGGTGTAAATTTGCTATGTATCGGTTTTTTAATGTTTACCCCCTCTTTTTTCACTCCTTATTCTCTTATTAAATGAGTCTTAATCGTCAACAGGTAATGCACGATGTTCTTGATCGTCAGCCTAAACTCCCCATTCGTCCTAATAATAAAATATCTACCTATTACGGAGAGAACGTTTTCAATAAGTTCGTTATGAGATCTTATCTTCCAGATGAAGCTTATAAGGG
>CAWVZZ010000095.1:0-7916 GCA_963934745.1 uncultured Flavobacteriales bacterium
CTGGGATAAATGTAGTTGTGGATCCTGAGTCGGAGAGGCTACAATTGCTTGAGCCGTTTTCTGCTTGGGATGGTGAGAATTTAATGGGAGCTAAGCTTCTTATTAAGGCTGATGGCAAATGCACGACAGACCATATTTCTATGGCTGGACCATGGCTTAGGTACAGAGGTCACTTGGATAACATCGCAAATAACACTCTTACCGGTGCCGTTAACGCATTCGGTGGAGCTACTAATAAAGTGAAGAACCAAATCGACGGTATATTCGGCGAAGTTCCGGCAGTAGCTAGAGCATATAAAGCAGCTGGGATAGCTTCTGTTGTAGTAGGAGATTCTAACTACGGTGAGGGTTCGTCGAGGGAGCATGCGGCTATGCAGCCACGTCATTTAGGAGTGTATGCAGTTATCGTAAACTCTTTCGCTCGTATTCACGAGACTAACCTTAAAAAGCAGGGTATGCTAGGCCTTACTTTCATGAATGAAAGTGATTACGGTTTAATCCTAGAGGACGATACATTCAACTTTATTGACCTTTCAGATTTTGCTCCCGGAAAGCCACTAACTATAGAAGTGGTTCATGCCGATGGTAGTTCTGATACTGTTATGTGTAAGCACACTTATAACGAGCAGCAGATACTTTGGTATAAAGCCGGTTCAGCATTGAATATGATCAAAGCGGAAAACGCTAAATAGTATTTTACTTAGACGACATAAAATTCACGACATAAAAAAAGCACCGCATTTAAGTCGGTGCTTTTTTATTGAATGATGTTTTCCTTACTCAGGAACGATGGTCAACTCTGCGTTGATGGTTCCCTTATTCGTCACTACGTTTGAGAATGTCAAGGTGTGGAGGCTGTCGGTTTTATTTACAGTGATTTCTCCTCCTGTTATATCCCAAAAAACATCCATTCCAGGCGCTTCAATTTCATTTGCTGTCAATACTGCAATAGCTTGCCCTGTATCAGTAGTTCCTGCGATGAGTGGTATATCGACAGTGAGTGCTACATCATGAGATGGAATGTGATTAGCGATTTCGTCTGCAGTTCTAAAATCAACAAGAACATGGTAGCGCCAGTGATAGTGTGCTGGTTGTGCATCATCGTGGATATGCATTAAATCGAGCAAATATCCCTCAGCTAATCTGACGTTTAAGTCTCTTCCGTCTAGGGCTAGTGTACCACACTCACAATCGAAAAGAGTGTTTACAAATGTTTCGTGCTTAGTGCAGCTCGCAACTAATGCGATGGCAACCAATGCAAATAGGGTGGTTCTTATAGTTTTCATAGTTCTGCGAAAATAAGTTTAGCGAAGATATAGCAAATAAGGGGTGCGAGCGGATTTGAATTTTTCAATATCCTCCTCCCAGCTCTTTTCGAGGGATTCAATGCTCTCGTTAGATTCTAATGCGAGTCGTAGTTCGTCTGTGCCCACCAGTTTGTCAAAGAAGCTCTTTGAAGTGAAAAAGCCGACTAATTCGCCATCTTCGTAGCGGAATAGGTCCGCGTAGCGTACAAGGATATTCAAATCCCAACTTTCGCTTGAACTGATCCATTTCATGCCAAGGTCATGAAGGTTTTCTCCCGAACATATGGTGTTCTCGTACTTAGGGTGTGGTGAGGCTCCTGGAGTTGCGACTGGGGTGAAGGAGTAGGTGCCCGATGGGTTGTTCGGGAAGCCCACGAGCTCGAATGGAGTAGGGGTGCCGCGGCCTATGCTGACGTTAGTGGGTTCAAGGAAGCAAAGTGATGGGTAAAGTGATATTGATGCGTCTGTGGGGAGGTTGGGGCTGGGGGATATGGGGATAGAGTAATGAGTAGTTCTAGAGTAGTTTTCACAGGCTATTATGTTAAGGTCGGCTTGAATTCCATCCTTTAGCCATAGTTCCCCGTTCGCCATCAACGCTATTTCGCCGAGGGTCATCCCGTAAATTATGGGTACAGGGGCGAGTCCTACAAAAGAAGAGAAGTCGGCATCTAACATTGGGCCTTTAACGTGATGGCAGTGAGGGTTAGGTCTGTCTAGAACGATTACTTCCACGTTGTTTTCTGCAGCCGCTTCCATTACTAGAAGGAGGGTGCTGAGGTAGGTGTAGAACCTAGTTCCTACGTCCTGTATATCGAAAATAACGACGTCGATATTAGCGAGGGATTCAGCTGATGGTTTGCGGTGTTTTCCGTGAAGAGAAAATATGGGTAAACCTGTTTCTGAGTCTATGCCGTCGTGGATTATGGCTCCATTTGCTTGGTCACCGCGGAAACCGTGTTCGGGAGCGAACACTTTAAGGACATTGATGCCTCTTGAAATAAGAGTGTCTACTAAGTGAGTGGGGGTGGTGTCGGTGTCGGCAAAGAGAACGGAAGTGTGGTTGCCGATGATTGCGACTGACTTACTGTGGGTGAGTGTGACTAGATGGTCTATGTGCTCGTTCCCTAAAATTATTCTGGAGTTAATATCAGTTGAGGGTGAGTCTTGAGCGTGGCTGCACGAGGAGAGGCTAGAGATGGCGCCGATTATGAGGCAGAAGTTGGATATGTGGCGAAAGGCGATCAAGGGGCTGTCATTGTTTAATCCTTAACGCATCTGATGGTAGGATTCGGGTGCTGTACAAAGCGGGAATGAACATGGCTAGGACACAGCATCCGAACGCACCGAGCTCGATGATGAGAAGCTGTGAGAAATCGATGAGTATGGGCACCTCAGAAAGGTAGTAGGCAGCAGGGTCGAGGGTGATGATACCGGTTGAACTTTGAATGAAGCAAAGACCTAATCCTAAAGCATTACCTACTAAAAATCCTACACCTATTATTCTAGCCGAATACATTACAAAGAGCTTGATTACACTCGTGTCGTTCATCCCTAGGGCTTTGAGGATTCCGACTTCCATTCTGCGCTCGAGGATTACAATTAGTAGGGCACTCACCATATTTATTATGCTAATCAGTATCATGAGGCCTATGATGATGGAGACGTTGATGTCTAGCATGCCCAGCCAATTGAAAATCTCTTGGTTAGATTCGAAAACCTTTGAGGTTCTGAGCCGAGTGGGGGTATCGAAGGGGAGGAAGAAGATGATTTGTTCTTCTATGAAAGAGGTTTCTTTTAAATCGGTAATAAAAACTTCATATCCGTCAGAAAACATCTCGCTCGATCCGTTCCCACTATACGCATTCCAAATGCCACTATTGAAGTTTAAATTAGCGGTGTCAGAAACTTCGGATTCGCCTCCTATCCACATAAAAGTGGTGAGGGTGTCCGAGGTTAATGACGGATGATGCGGTTCCCAACGTCCGCGGGGTTTTTCGCCGTATTCGTCATTCCCGAAGACCTTGCCCATAGCTTTTTCGTCTTCTATGACAATGACGGCTTGCACACCTCTGTCGCTAGTTTCTTGGAGGAGTGAGCAGTTAACGAACACGAATTTCTCGTCGTACTCGAGTAGTCCAGTTTCGTAGATCCCCGAGATTTTAACTGGCCGAGGTTTTACATCCTTGTTTTTAACTACGATGTAAAGGCTTAACCTGTCGCCTATCTCTACTTCAAGTCGATTAGCTAAAGGTGCTGAGATAAGTATGTCGTTATGTCCCCTCGGTAGTAATCCGTGTTTAAGGGCAGACGAGAGCATGGAGGTATCGCTCGGGAAGGAATTGTTTCTAGATGAAAAATCGAGGCCTTTAATACTCACTCCCTTAATAGAATTGGAGGTTTCTACTAATCCGGGTCTTTGATGAAGTGGAGCTATTAACTCAACGTTTTCTAATAGAGAAATTTTATTGAGTAGGGTTTGGTCTATAAGAACACCAGAATTATCGGAGGAAGAAGGAATAATCTGAATGTGAGAACTGAACCCTATGACCAGATCCTTTATCTCACTCTGAAAACCAGTTACGATGGCAGTGGAAATAATTATGAGCGCTATGCCCAGAGACACCCCAGCCGTTGCGATTCTCACGACAGGTTTAGCCCAAGACTTCCCCTCACCCCCCTTGCTCATCCTATTAGCTAATCGCCTTGTAATACTCATCTTCTCGAAAGGTACAAATACTTACTTTTGCACCATGAATAAAGATAAGAACGTACACGAGAATATTCTAGGCGCGATTGGGAACACGCCTATGATTAAATTGAATAAAATCGTAGAGGACTTTCCTTGTGATGTTTACGCGAAGGTGGAGTACTTCAATCCTGGTCATAGCGTGAAGGATAGGATGGCGCTTCAGATGATAGAGGATGCTGAAGCTGCGGGGGATTTGAAGCCAGGAGGGACCATTATTGAGTGCACGTCTGGAAATACTGGAATGGGGCTTGCTCTCGCGGCTATCGTGAAGGGGTACAAGCTGATATGTACAACTAATTGCAAGCAGAGTAAGGAGAAGGTGGATATGTTACGAGCTGTGGGTGCGATTGTTCACGTGTGTCCTACTGCTGTGGCGCCCGATCATCCCGAGAGCTATTATAGCGTGGCAGAGAAGTTGAATAAGGAGATAGAGGGAAGTTTTTGGTGTAACCAGTACGATAACCTGAGTAATGGAAAGGCTCATTATTTGTCTACAGGCCCAGAGATCTGGGCCCAAACCGAAGGCCGCATCACCCACTTCATCGTAGGTGTCGGAACCGGTGGCACCATCTCTGGTGTAGCAAAATTCCTTAAGGAGCAGAACCCAGATATTAAGATTTGGGGAGTCGATTCTTACGGTTCCGTTTTTAAGAAATATTTAGAAACAGGAGAGTTTGACGAGAACGAAATTTACAGCTATCTAACCGAAGGCATAGGCGAGGACATCCTCCCCGCTAACGTAAAATTCGACCTCATCGATAAGTTCGAGAAAGTCACAGATAAAGACGCCGCCCTCGCAGCACGGGAGCTCGCCTTGAAAGAAGGTCTCTTCCTAGGCTACTCATGTGGCTCTGCAATCCAAGGCCTACGCCAACTTAAATCGGAACTCTCCCCCGGCGACCTTCCCGTAGTCCTCTTCCACGATCACGGCTCACGCTATGTCGGGAAAATCTACAATGACGAGTGGATGCGGGAGCAGGGGTTTATTAGCTAGAACTTCTAGGATTAGCTCTTATTAAACTCCAGGAATGTCTTTCGGATTATTGCTAGGCAGTCGTCGAGTTGCTCTTCCGTGATTACAAGAGGAGGAGCGAAACGAATGATGTTTCCGTGGGTAGGTTTTGCTAGTAGGCCGTTATCTTTCATTGCGACGCAGAGATCCCAAGCCGTAGTTGAGTCGGGAGAGTCGTTGATTATGACGGCGTTGAGAAGGCCGCGGCCGCGAACGAGTTTTATGAGGCTGCACTCAGTGGCGACTTGCTCTATCCCGGAGCGGAACTGAGCACCTAGGGTGCGTGCGTTGAGGGCTAGATCTTCGTCGCGAACTACTGAAAGTGCCGCTATTGCTACTTCTGCCGCGACGGGATTGCCGCCGAAAGTTGAGCCATGCTGTCCTGGGTGGATGACTGACATTATATCCTCGTCAGCGAGGACTGCAGAGACGGGGTAAGCTCCTCCACTTAGAGCCTTGCCTAGAATTAGGAGGTCCGCTTTCGTAAAGGTGGGCTGACGTTCGCACGAACCTGAACAAGTGCAGTTTCCGCATGTCGCTAGGAGTGCACCGGTTCGGGCGATTCCTGTTTGGACTTCATCAGCCATAAATAAAACGTTAGCTTCCTTACAAATGTCGTGTGCCTTGCGGATGTAATCGTCAGCTGGAACATTCACGCCTGCTTCTCCTTGGATAGGTTCTACAAGGAATCCAGCCACGTTAGGGTCAGCAACAGCTGCCTTTAAAGCCTCTAAATCGTTATAAGGAATCACTTCGAATCCGGGTGTATAGGGACCAAACCCTCCCGTCGCGTCATCATCCGTTGAGAACGATACTATAGTCGTAGTACGGCCATGGAAGTTTTCTAAACACGTGATGATTTTCGCGCAGTTATTAGGTACGCCTTTTACATCGTATGCCCATTTACGAGCGATCTTAATAGCGGTTTCAACTGCTTCAGCGCCAGTGTTCATAGGTAGAACCTTGTCGTAACCGAAGTACTCGGTAATGAACTGCTCGTACTTACCCAGATTACTGCTGTAGAATGCTCGTGATGTAAGTGTGAGCTTTTCTGTCTGGTCTTGCATAGCCTTCACGATAGCTGGGTGGCAGTGACCTTGGTTTACCGCGCTATATGCGCTCAAGAAATCGAAATACTGCTTTCCCTCAATATCCCACACATAGACTCCGATTCCTCTATCAAGTACCACTGGTAAAGGATGATAATTGTGAGCTCCGTGTCTATTCTCTAACGCCATAGCTTGCTCAGAAGTGCTAGGCGCATCCATCATGTTCTCGGTCATTTCCATATTGTAAAGATATCACTAAGCTGTAGCTAGCTCTAATAACTCCCCGGATAGTTTTCGGTTGTTTAATTTTTTTATCGAATCAGACACTCTCTTAAGTTCAGGATATGAAATGGTCTTAGGAATCAAAAGGCTGAGATTGATTTTCAAAACCTTACTCAGGATCACCATATCATTAAGACTCATAGGGTGCCGTCCGCGAACCAGATCAGAAATGTAAGTGTGACTCTTGTGGTTGAGAATCTCGCAAAGTTGTTTTTGTTTTATTCCCAATTTTTTCAGCCTATCTTTAATTATCCCTGCTCTCGCACTCAGGAAGTCTTCCTCTTTTTCAACTATCAACTCTGCTAGATCGCTTTCTTTAATTTGTTTGTCTGTGATATCGTCTAATGGGATGTCCCAATGCTCCTTTTCATATGCAACAATCAGATCAACAATTTCTGACCTAATAGCATCTAGTACTGTATCACTTTGAGCGGGGATTCTAAGTTTAGTATGAGCCATAAGAGCTCTCTCAAGGTCGAGCTCGTTTTTTATTTCTCCTCCTTTTATGTAGCTATCTATAGCTTTTATCATTTTCATATCTCCCTGTTTTTGTTGTGTATGTATCTCTCGATAGTTTTTTTATTACCTCTAAATGTTGAGACATAATTGTCGTGAGTTCCTATCCACATAAACTTAACTGAATTTTCAATATAATCCACCTGTACTAATGTTCTATGTGATGTTAGATCAAGGAAAAAGCAGCGGTATTCATATACATTGTCAGCGTCTGGTCTTATTTTTTTAAATTCAAGATGCGTTAGACAATTTGCAGTGCTAAATTCCTCAATTAGGTTCTTGTAGGAGATTTGTAGCGGATAATTTCCTCTGTTTTTATTTAGATGTTTTTTTACAATTTTAAGATTCAGTAGTTTCATGCAAATATAGATAAAGTTCTGATATAATACGAACTTCATAAAAATAAACGCATACAGAAACCTCAATCAACACATGATTAAGTCATTTGAAACTTTGACTTTGTAGGTGGTGTGGTTTAGTTCACGGATAACCTACCTGCAGATAATGGTTGACTTCAGTGCACCTTCTTTGTCGCTAAAAACGTAGCAATTAAATGTGTTGGGTAATTCTACACTATGTGTGCCTTTAGGGAAAATTCCGAGGGTTTTGATTACTCTTCCAGACGAGTCAGCAACCATTAAATCACAGTCCATAGATATGGTCATCATAACGGTATTGTTTGGTCCTAAAAAGAGTTCAAAAGTAGGTCTAGTGTCAACCACTGAATGAGCTAAGTCTTCCACTCTGTTTACTGAGCTCATGGGGCAATTAGGCGCTTCATCCATTGCTACCATTTCTAATTCTCCATCCTCAACCCACCAGTTTTCCCAGCTTCCTCCGACTCCTGTAGTCCAGTCGTTTAAATCCAACCCTCTATTCCCTGGCTCCGTTGCATCAACCACGTAGACGTTAAGTGCAGTTCCCTCCGAGCCCCAGTCAAGCGGCTCACCGGCAGTACATGTAGGTCCTACTACATCAAGGCAAGTAGGTCGGAGGAAATA
>CAWVZZ010000096.1:0-7756 GCA_963934745.1 uncultured Flavobacteriales bacterium
AAATCTGAGGATGCAGAATGTGTTTCTGGTTCTTGCGAGTTATGTTTTTTATGGGTGGTGGGATTGGAGGTTTCTGGGGTTGATATTGTTGTCTACGTTGATTGATTATTGGGCGGCGGGGAAGATATCAAAAGTTAGGTTGGGGGTGTCGATTGTGGTGAACCTAGGTGTTTTGGCCTATTTTAAATACTCAAACTTCTTCATAGAAAGCTGGATTGATGCCTGGTCCACACTGGGGGTGGAGATGCATAGCTCGACTCTGCAGATTATTCTTCCTGTCGGCATAAGTTTTTATACGTTCCAAACACTCAGCTACTCCATAGACGTTTACAGAGGGAAGCTCGAGCCCACACGTGATTTCGTTGCGTTCGCAGCATTCGTAAGTTTTTTCCCTCAACTCGTGGCCGGTCCTATCGAACGAGCCGCAAAGCTTCTACCTCAAATCACAGCCCCTCGGCTATTCGATTCCTCCCTTGCCATCTCGGGTCTTAGGCTTATCCTTTGGGGGATGTTCAAGAAAGTGGTGGTGGCTGACACCTGCGCCCGGTATTCCGACGCCATCTTCGCCGACCCTTCGGCTCACAGCAGTCCCACCCTTATCCTGGGCGCCATTTATTTCGCGTTCCAGATTTACGGCGACTTCTCCGGCTATTCCGACATAGCGATAGGAACCTCTCGACTTTTCGGCATACGGCTTTCCACGAATTTCAAGTTCCCGTACTTCTCACGCGATATAGCTGAATTCTGGCGCCGTTGGCACATTAGTCTTAGCTCGTGGTTTAGGGATTATCTGTATATCCCTTTGGGCGGCTCACGTGGTTCTAAGTTTCGGGTTTTACGGAACGTGGCCGTGATTTTCCTTGTGAGCGGGTTTTGGCATGGAGCTAACTGGACATTTGTGGTTTGGGGTGGGGTACACGCTGCGCTATTTATTCCTTTGATTTTATTCTCAAAAAATCGCCTTCACGCGACTTCCACAGTCGCGGAAAACTCCTCCCTTCCGTCATTGAAGGAATTGTTTCAAATGTCTCTAACCTTTGCTCTAACGACTCTTGCTTGGATATTTTTCCGATCCGACACTCTCTCTATAGCTATTGAATACTTCCGAGGCATTTTCGACTGGCATTCGTTCGCCACACTAGATCTGAGTTTCTTCAAGCTCACGGCCTTTGTTTGGATAGGAGTGATGGTGAGTGTGGACTGGTTGCAGCGTTCAGGCGAAATCCCAACTTGGTGGCTAGCTTCGAGAATGCAACCCGTAAGATGGGCTGTGTATGCTGTGGTGGTTTGGGTTTGTGTGAAGAACCTTAACGGTGATTCGAGTTTCATTTATTTCCAATTTTAAGCCAACCATGAAACTATTTCTAACACGCCTTGTAAAATTCGCCGCAGCTTTAGCTGTCGTAACCGTGGTGTTGTGGTTTGCTGCAATTTTCTTTCAGCCTATAGAAACTCACTTCATTGCTGTTAGGACCGATGAGGGTGCGGTGCGGATGAAGACCGAGGAATTCTTCGGCGAGCCGCGAACGGACTTGGACTATCTGTTTTTAGGAAGTAGTACATGTTATTGCGGGGTAGATCCGCACGCACTCGAAATTCGGGGTAGGACAGCCTTCAGCTTATGCTCTTCTGCCCAACGTCCCGGTGATTCCGATCAAATCCTGGATTTAGCGCTCACTCATTCAACGCCCCGTTATGTCGTTGTGGATCTGTACTCCGTGCTGTTGTCGGATGGGCCATCGAGCGTTGAGTGTGTGCGGGATTGGATAGTCAATGGCCCCTCTTCAGATATTTCGGGGGGAGATTTGTACAATCATTTGCTGAAAATATATTTCGAGCTTTCCCGTAGACTTGCTCCTTCCCGCACTTACACTCCTGCACCTGATAGTGATACCTACGAGGGGTTAGGATTTGTGGCTCGCGAGAAACCCGCCATTGGCAAGGTTGAATGTGCTGAAAAACAGAACGTTGTGATGAGTGTTGAGGTGGGACTGGCCCTGCTTTCTATGATTGATAAAGCCCAAATCGTATTCATCATTCCCCCCGTCCTCTGTCCCGACTCCCTCGTTCTCCCTCCCTCCCTTCACGGTATTGTAGTAATAAATGGCAACCTTTGGCCTGGAGCATCATCTGCGTCAAACTACTATGACGACCACCACCTCATCTCCACAGGTGCAGCTAGCTACTCAGGCTGGCTCTCAGAAAGACTGATCCTTCTCGATACCGAACCATCACTATAACGGAATATCATAACCTTCCCCGGCTCATAATGGCATTCACGGCCCAACACATCTGTCATCCCCACTAACGTCTTCCTCCCCACCTCGCTCACCTCCTCCACCACCGAAGAAGGCTCCATTTCCAGCCTCATACCCACGGGCCTGTGGTCACTAACATTAGCCTCATACTGGTACCACCCACCCATGTGCGAAGCAATATCAATAGCTTCCACCACAGTATTCTCACCCCCTAGCTCCTCGAACATCTCATCCGTCACCAGTATGTGGTCCAAATGTGACGGCCAACTCGGGTAAGACCATCCACTCACACCTCCCGTCGCTAAATCCCAGTCGGCAAACCGATACTTCCCCGGCTCCTCCAAAAACATTGCGAACACATTCGTCGACGCAACCTCATCTATCAAGTCGTTCAAATCACCTAACAATATCACCCTTTCCCCCTCCAACACCTCACTCATATACTCCTCTATCAAAGTGCTCGCTATAACCCTTCTCATCTCTTCATCCCCGTCGTCATTCCAATCCACATAATCATCCCCACAACATTTATAGTGATTGTTAATGATATACACTTCTTCATTCTGAAACTTAAACTTCATCACAAGAGGCGATCTAGGCAGAGGATTCCAATACTGCGATTCCGTATAAATCTCATATGCCTCTAGCACCTCTATACTCTGCGAATTATAAACATACACTAGCCCCCCAAACCATCCATCCATCAGCACATACTCATAATCATCCATCAAATCCACCATCGTTTTAAAAACCGTCGTATCATCAATCTCCTGAATTGCATAAACATCCGCATCAAGGCTCTCTAAAATTTCCTTCACATATCCCGTTGTCGTCGCACCATTCTTCGGAAACCACTCAATATTCCACGTTATTACGTCTAGCGTCTCTTCTGTGCCAAACTCTAAATCCTCTAATGTTTGGGCCAGTGATGGCGATAACGCTAATAAAAGTGCCGTTACCGCCGTGATGTTCTTTGCTTGTTGAATTTTCATACTTCTTCAAATATAAGTCAACAAGAAGGTCGCCAGATGCATCATTGCTCGGTGTACCGTTAAAAAGTCAACCCATTGGTTGACAAATTTCCTCGTTAATTGCGCGTCGAGGTGAGCAATGAACATTCCGTATGAAAAAAGTCAACCCATTGGTTGACAAACCCCTACGGTTTTGCAAGTCGTTCCTCGCAATCAATTTCAGTATTAAAAAAGTCAACCAACAAGTTGACAAATTACTTAGTCAAATTGCACTCCTACACTTCCTACCTTTCCGTCACGACCCACAACGATTACTCGGTATGATCCTGAAGGTAAGTTTCCGCGAGCGATGACGATTAATTCGGCATTGATCGTCATATCGACCTCAACTTTGCGGCCTGCGGAATCAACGACCCTTACCTGTAAATTTTCGCGATAACCTTCGATAGTTACGCAATCAACAGCGGGGTTAGGGTAGGCTAGAAGGCTTAACATTTCGTGAGGTTGCGCGGTTTCAACTCCCACGATAGAACCGTCACACACAACCTCGCTGCCGACTTTGACAAAGACTTCGTCGAAGTAGCAATCGTTGTCAACACCTTCATTTCGTGTGCCCTTGAGTTCACACCGGATTATGCGAGTGAGGAGGGGGACGGGGGTTTGGTCTGCAATAAGAGTCCAAGATGAGTAAGCACCGTCTAAAAACTCAGTGCTGCTTATTTCCATTCCACCTTGGGTAAGAAACTGCAATCGCATCTGCGGCAAATCCGCTCCACTCCAATCCGACATCATTGCCCCGAAACTCACATCAAGCACACCCATATCAACTGAATCCGTGTAGGCGCTGATGTCTATATCCTGGTGCATAATGCCGACAGGACTTTCAGTACAGAGTCCGCCCACGGAGAAGTATTTATTCCCGGCATAGGGGTCAGTGCCTGCACAATCGCCAGCAAGCATGGCTTCGCACACCCCTAAATCTACCTGCCAGAAAGTCATCTCAGATTCTGCGCCCGGATTTTGCAGGAGATTCGCGCTCATGGTTGATTCTCCGGTATAAAACGCCACTTCGTCGCACCAATCACTCCAATTGAGTTCCTTATCCCTATACCTTACTCTCCACCAAAGTGGCGTGTTTTCTGGGAGGCCGTGAATTGCTTCGTTCGTCATTACTTCCCCTTCGCGGGTGTCCTCATTGAAATAGATGTTTTCGTGCTGTTCCCAAACATCACTCATGGGCGCGTCATAATCTCCTTGGATAGCCGTTACCTGCCAATGCGAAGCCCCATGCATGTCTTCTGTTTCGAAGGGCGAGCCGTATAGAACTACACATTCCGGGTCTACAGTTATTTCTATAGGGTGGAGTGGGATAGGGGTGGAGATTACGTAATCGATCTTAGTTACGGTAAAGCTGTCAAATAATTCGTTATCGAGTGTGGCGTTGCCATCCCCGCGGCTTAGTCGTTTAACGGTGAACTGTGGCTCTTCCCCTGCCTCAACCTCGACAAGTACCCAGCCCCAATCGTCCTCGCTTACTGTGAACTCTTCATAGTCAGCCTGTGGCCAATCACCCCAATAGTCAATAGCTCCACCTGCAGTAGCTACATTAATCCAAACATGCTTGTGGTCCCGCGACTGGCCCCTCGAATATCCGTGGGTATGTCCGAAGAAGTGTATGCTCGGCTTTCCGCATTCCTCAGAAAAAGCCTCCATTCTTTCAACTACCGCACCCGTGAAATCACTCTCGCCAGGAGTCCATAACTCGGATTTATAAGGATGATGCAATTCCGCAAAAACGAAATCAATCGAATCCGCACTGCAAGTACTTGTGAGCAATTCATCAAGCCATTCTAGTTGTGCTTCTCCATCATATGGTCCATTTGAGTCCAAACCCACAAACCGAACATTCCCATAATCTTTCCACCACCAATGCTCCTCATATCCTTCCGTACCATTTTCAGGAAGATGGAAATACTGGTAGTAATACTGAGTGTTCGCTTCGTGATTTCCCAACACCGGGTATACCGGAACTTTGCCAATCAGATCAGTTGATTGATCGAAAAACTCTGTTTCCCATTGGTAATATGAATTCCCAGTCACGACTAGATCCCCAGGGATCAACACTAAAGCGAGGTCATCACTAACCACTCCGCTCAAGTTTTCTTCTAGGTAATCCAAAATCCCATCGTGAATAACTTCATCATACACCTCAGGATCGGCACCACTTCGTTGCATGTCACTTATAGCAACAAACCGGAAGTTCTCATTATCCGAAGCGAACGGTGGTGTTTTGAATTTTTGAGGGTTCGACACAGCTTCCCCCGTCACTACCGAGTAGTAATACGTAGTGAATCTATCTAACCCCACGAGTTGTACGTCATGCATCATTGCAGCCCCCACTGAACTAAAGCTTACCCCAGTACTAGCGTTCCCCAGTACTTCAGTCTCTCCCCACAGCACGGTCGACTCTTCCCCACTAGTCGTTTCCCACATTATTCGGATAGAATTGGGCGTTGCATCTTGTAAGTAAGGTTGTACAGCGAATGTTTGGGCGATTGATTGAGTTGTCAATACAATTGCGAATACGATAGTTAAAAGGTTCTTCATGATTTGCTTTTGTTCAAATTTGACCTTTCAAATATAGGCGAACATGTAGCACTCGTGTCGTAATGGACAGGACCTTGTATAAGTCAACCTACCAGTTGACAAATTCCCTAGTCAATTGTTAGTCGAGGTGGGAAAAGCAAATTCATTAGGAAAAAGGTCAACCTATGAGTTGACAAAATCCCTAACGTTTTATCTCTTGTCTCACCGAAGTACACTTTCGCTGAAATAAGTCAACCAGTTGGTTGACAAATTCCCGTATTGACTGCACGTCGAGGTGCGACACGTCTAGCCCGTATAAAAAAAGTCAACCAACGGGTTGACTTTTTAAAGAGTTCAAGCGCAAGTGTAGTACACCAGCGAAAACGCACCCAATCTAAGGAATTTTTGTTCCAGGAATTTTACGTACACGAAGAGACTTAGGTGTAACCTCGATGTATTCTGTGTCTGAAATCCACTCCATGTACTCCTCGAGAGACATTTTCTTAGCAGGTTGGATTTTAAGACTCTTATCAGCTCCAGAAGAACGTACGTTACTGTGCTTCTTACCGCGGACAAGGTTGACTTCCATGTCTGTGTTACGAGAAGACTCGCCTACGACTTGGCCAGGGTAGATTTGATCGTTAGGATCAATGTAGAAAGTGCCACGCTCTTGTAATCGGTCAATTTCGTATGCACGGGCTTGGCCTAGTTCAGAACTAACGAGTGATCCTGATTGACGTGTAGAAATTTCTCCAGCGTATATGTCGTATGAATCGAAACGGTGAGTCATAATAGCTTCACCAGAGGTAGCCGTTAGGACTTGGTTTCTTAATCCGATAATTCCTCTAGATGGGATTCTGAACTCCAGATGTTGAAGCTCACCTTTGGGCTCCATAACCAGAAGCATGCCTTTACGCATCATGACCAGCTCGGTTGCTTTTCCGGCAGAAGACTCAGGAACGTCGATGACTAGTGTCTCGTATGGCTCGTGCTTAGCTCCGTCGATTTCCTTAAAGATCACTTGGGGTTTTCCAACTTGAAGTTCGTAACCCTCGCGACGCATAGTCTCGATAAGGACAGAAAGGTGCAGGACTCCACGACCGTATACATTCCACTTATCCTCAGAATCTGTAGGTTCTACGCGTAAAGCTAGGTTCTTCTGTAGCTCCATTTCTAGACGCTCACGGATGTGGCGAGAAGTAAGGTATTCACCGTCTTTCCCTAGGAAAGGAGAAGTGTTGATGGTGAAGAGGAGGCTCATGGTAGGCTCGTCAACTGCTATGCGGTCGATAGGGTCTGGGTTTTCTAGATCAGAGATGGTATCTCCAATTTCGAAACCATCAATTCCGTTGATAGCACAGATATCTCCAGCTTTAACAGAATCTACCTTTTCCTTCCCAAGTCCAGTGAAGATGAAAAGTTCTTTTACTCTCACCTTCTTAATGCCATTTGCAGTGCAAAGAGCGTAGTCTCTGTTTGTGATGATTTCGCCGCGGAAAAGACGTCCGATAGCGATACGACCAGTGTACTTAGAGTAATCGAGAGAAGTAATTTGCATTTGAGGGTCGCCTGCGTGGAAAGGCGCTTCAGGTACTTCATTCACGATCATGTCGAGAAGGTAGTCTATGTTGTCTGTAGGTTTTTCCCAGTCTTCAGCCATCCAATTATGCTTAGCAGAACCGTATGCTGTAGGGAAATCTAGCTGCTCCTCGGTAGCATCCAGGTTGAACATGAGGTCGAAAACCTGCTCGTGTACGATGTCTGGAGTACAGTTTTCCTTATCAACTTTATTTACAACTACTAGTGGCTTTAGGCCTAGAGCAAGAGCTTTACTAAGAACAAATCTGGTTTGGGGCATAGGCCCTTCGAAAGCATCAACAAGAAGCACTACGGCATCAGCCATTTTCAAAACTCTCTCCACCTCTCCACCGAAATCGGCGT
>CAWVZZ010000097.1:0-7701 GCA_963934745.1 uncultured Flavobacteriales bacterium
CCTATGTACAGGAAAACACAGTGCTCTGTTGAACCACATCCATAAGGATCGGTGACCTCTACGCATATATCACCTCCATTATATGCCCAAATCGGATTGCCTTCTGCGTCCCATAATAAATTCCCTTCAGCGTCAGTGGCTTGTAGGTCTTCTGGAATTATCCAGGTTAGGCCTGTGGAGCCGTCGGGCCAAGTTGCCACATAGTCTTCATTAGGTAGGATTAGCTCTATCGTCGTCGTTTCACCAGCGTCAATCCCTTCTCCATCACAATCTGCAATTGCACCTCCTGATTCTTGAGGGAAGATATCGTCTATTTGGCTTACAATATCAACAAAACCACAGTCCTCAGCTCCCTCTGGGAAACATTCGTTAGTTACAATTACGCAGTAGCTTCCGGTCTCAGAAACGACTACTTCATCCTCGCCGTCCATTGGGTCTCCATTCCAAGTCCAGTCATATACAGAAGTATCATCATTTTGGTCTGCAGCAATAGGATCAATTTCAACTTCATCCTCCTCATCACAAAGGAACATACTATCAATAAGCGGGGCGAAGTAAGCCGTAACATCAACTGATGCAGCATCCTCACCACAACCATTTTCAATCTCAACCACTATGGTAGTTGATGTGTATTGAGTGTAGCTATATACGTTTTCTGTTACATCGTCAGTCCCTGGATAAGGCCAGTTGATTTCAGCCGTGCCTCCTGCGTCAGTAGTATCAGCTATTAGCAATATATCAGCTCCGTCACAAAGGAAAACTTCAGATTCGTTTAGCGATATAGTAGGAGGTAATGTTACTTCAACATCGTAGCAATATGGAATATTACAGTTCTGTTCATAGAAACACAGCTCATACATTCCGTATTCTGTGGGTACCCAAAGAGTGTTGTACTGGTCCGTGTACTCAAACCAAGATGTTCCAGGCCCGTTAGTTTCTTCCCAATATCCATTTGCCTCCTCAACGGTGCACATAGCTTCAGAACTGAAAACTGTCCCTGAACTCAGGGTAGTAATAATCGTTTCGTTACCACTGTTCGAGCAGTTGTAAACTTGGATCTGATTTAGAGCGTCATTAGCAGGGTTAGCAGAGATATATTCTATTTCTATCATGTCTCCGAATGCTATCGGAACTGCAAATGTCGCGAAAGTGCTATTCGTTAATGTGATGGTGGCGCTAACCTCTCCGTTAACGATTACATTAATGAAGCTTCCCTCCCATCCTGCGTTATTCGAAGTAATGAGGTAGATATTTAAGTCTCCCTCATTAGTGCTTGCATATCCGCCTTCGAAAATCAGAGTATCAAGTCCACTACACATAGGTGGAATCGTAATATCTGGAATCTCTGCGTCAACATTAAAAATTTGGAAAACACGCTGTCCGAAACAACCCGCTTCGTCCTCAACAAGCAACCTATACATTCCGGCTGATAACCATGCTCCATCACCATCTGCAGTTTCTGCATATACCTCTCCGCCCAATCCATTCCAATCCGCTTCCCATGTGTATCCCACGAAATTCTCATCTGGTGCAGGCACTACTTCTACATATGCAGAGTCGTCTGAACAAATGTTCGGTGGTGATGGGTCAAAAATTACATCTGGAAGGTAGTAGGGGCTCTGGTCTATGAAAAATGATGTCTGAACCTGGCAACCGACATCTAAAATCCCTGTTACATAGAATGTTCCACCAAACGGGATATTCGCTACATTATCGTTTACGAACTGACTGTTAATGTTCCATGCGAATGAATCGAAGGCGCCAAGAGCGGTAATCTCAGTAGCAGAACCAGCACAAATAGCCATGTTCCCCTCAACTGTTAACTCTGGTGGAAGTACGTCTAACACTTCAATAACCATGGTCACGCTAGTTGAAGAGGCTGGAATACCATCGTCAATTGCGTTAATAGTAATCGTGTTAATTCCCGGCTCGTTCCCGACAAAAGTTCCTGTTATGCTTGCTGTTTCTCCATTAGCCACGGAAAAGCCAGTTATTTCATTCGATCCTATAAGATCTGGAATTACATCAAGAGTCACAGACTGCCCAGGCTCAGGCCCTAGGAAATTCACCCCAATATCATATGATTGGGTAAGACAAATTGTAATCGTGTCGCACCCTATATTTTCTGTGGGAACTGGGGGTAGGTTAGTGCTCGACACAGCTGTGTTCAAATTGAAGAACTTGTAATCTAGCCAGTTAATTCCGTCGTCGCCGCCAGGACCTATTCCGTAGGGTCCGTTGTAAGTATCGTCAAGTAAATTAAATCTTCCGAACTGAACGTGTGGTCCATCAGAACCAGTAGACGCTTGGTCAGCTCCAGTAACTCCTGGGTCTGGTCCGCAACATCCTCCTCCTCCTCCGATATCGCCGTGAGCCCAGTTCATGTCTAGGTAACAAACCTGAGCGTTATTTCCGTCTCCGATTATTCCATCGTTAGGAGTGATGATGATTTGGAAGTTATTCGTAAGGTCATTGTGGTTATTGTAATATCCCACCTCGACAAAGTTCACATAAATAGCATCCTGAGTAACCTTGTACATAATCTCTCCTGTAGATCTATTATCAGTGTCCTGCCAGTACCCTGTAATTTGGTTGTATTCTGCTTCAGGAAAACTTGTAGGAGTCCAGTCAATTACATCGCCACCGAAAGAAATCATTCCTTTTGAGTTGACGTAAAATTCCGAATAAGAGCTTCCATAAAGCTCAAAAGTCCAACCAGGCAATGCTATCGGAGGTGAAGAACAATCTACATCCCAACCAGCACCACCCTGTGACGCCCACTCCACTTCGTTAGGGCCTAAACTTCCTAATCCTGGAGGCGGTACAAGTGTAATATATGTCTCATCTGGCTCTACCCAACATCCACAATGGTTATCCAATACCTTATTAACCCTCTGCTCTTTTAATTGCTTTCTTTTCTCTCCGTGTGAGTCCTTAAATTTCTTTAGGGCAGCTAAATACTCGTTTTCATCAAAACCCTCCCAAGCGCGGACAATGTCCCACTCTGGTCGGGTCATGTGTATTACAGCAGCATCTAATCCTCCATAAGATTGAAGTATTTTCTCAGGAGAGCGGGTATCTGTATCTATGTTCAGATTGCTTTGAGCTGAACCGGAAAAGGTTGTAGCTAAGCAAATTGAAGTAAAAACAAGGCTTTTCTGCAGGAATCGAATCATCATAAATCAAGCGTTTTGCGATTGTAAATATACAAAGGACTGAAGAGCATAATACAACTTTGTCGCATTGACCATGAACAGGCTTATTTTTGCATCTCAATAAGCACATGAAACGTCTAAGAAATTTCTGCATAATAGCCCATATTGATCATGGGAAAAGTACTCTCGCTGACAGACTATTACAGGAAACCGGGACTATAAACGAGCGCCAACTACAGGAACAAACTCTAGACGATATGGACCTCGAAAGAGAGAGGGGGATTACCATAAAAAGTCACGCTATTCAGATGCGTCATACTCATACTGACGGTGAAGAGTACATCCTGAACCTAATCGACACGCCAGGGCACGTTGACTTTTCTTACGAGGTAAGTCGCTCAATAGCTGCATGTGAAGGAGCGTTGTTAATCGTTGATGCTACTCAGGGCATAGAAGCCCAAACCATCTCTAACCTCTATCTAGCACTAGAACACGACCTAGAAATTATTCCTGTTTTGAATAAAATGGACCTGGATTCTGCTGACCCAGAAGTGGTAGGGGATGAAATTATTGAACTAATAGGTTGTGAGGCCTCTGATATAATCCCGGCTAGTGGAAAGTCTGGGTTAGGTATTCAAGAAATTTTAGCTGCTGTCATTGAAAAAGTACCTGCTCCTAGCGGCGATGCTGAAGCGCCATTCCAAGCAATGATATTCGACTCTGTATTTAATAGTTTCAGAGGTATCATAGCCTATTTCAGAGTTGTAAACGGTACACTCAATCGCAGAGAGCGAGTAAAGTTTCTTTCTACAGATAAAGAATACATCGCTGACGAAATCGGTGTTCTCGGAATAGACCTTATTCCCAAAGACACTTTAGCCGCCGGTGACGTGGGATATATCATTTCTGGAATTAAAGACGCTAAAGAGGTTAAGGTGGGTGACACATTGACTACTAGCGGAAGGCCCTGTGAAGGTGCAGTTAGAGGATTTGAAGATGTCAAGCCCATGGTTTTTGCTGGGCTCTACCCAGTGGATACAGATGATTACGAGGAGTTGAGGTATTCAATGGAAAAGCTACAGCTTAATGATGCATCACTAGTTTTCGAACCGGAAAGTTCAGCGGCTTTAGGTTTCGGGTTTCGTTGTGGATTCCTGGGAATGTTGCACATGGAAATCGTGCAGGAACGTCTTGAGAGAGAGTTCAACATGACAGTTATAACAACTGTTCCTAACGTTAGCTACATCGCTCATCTTTCGAATGGTGAAGTCCAAACAATTAACAACCCGTCAGATCTTCCTGAGAACAACCACTTAAATAAAGTTGAAGAACCATATATAAAGGCCCAAATCATTACCAAATCTGAATATATAGGCCCCATAATGAGCCTTTGCATTCAGAAACGTGGTGAATTAACTAATCAAGTCTATCTGTCATCAGACAGGGTGGAGTTGACGTTCAAGATGCCACTAGGAGAGATTGTATTTGATTTTTACGACAAGCTGAAAAGCATTTCTCGAGGGTATGCATCCTTCGATTATTTCCCAGATGGATATCGCGAGTCAAATCTAGTTAAGTTAGACATCCTTCTCAACGGAGACCAAGTAGACGCACTATCTGCTCTAATACACAGAGATCACGCTGAAACCTTCGGAAAGAAAGTTTGTATAAAGCTGAAAGAACTTATCCCACGCCAACAATTCATGGTCGCAATTCAAGCAGCAATAGGAGCGAAAATAATTTCTCGAGAAACCATCAGCGCTATGAGGAAAGACGTAACAGCAAAGTGTTACGGTGGTGATATTACAAGGAAAAGGAAACTGCTTGAAAAGCAGAAGAAAGGTAAAAAACGCATGCGCCAAATTGGATCTGTCGAGGTTCCTCAGTCAGCTTTCTTAGCTGTTCTTAAGCTGGATTAGCCTGCTTTTTTAAGGAGTCCATTCCGCTTTTATTCTTGTTCGCTAGCTGCCCACATGCAGCATCGATATCCTTCCCTCTTGATCGCCTGATATTTACAATAATGTTTCGCTCTTCAAGGAAGTCGTGAAATTTATCCACTTTCGCTGCGTCAGCTTGCTTAAACCTTCCATTGTCAATGGGGTTATATTCAATAATATTGACTTTACAGGGTACATTTTTACAAAATTCTGCAAGCTCTTGAGCATCTTCGAGTCCATCATTAAAATCTTTGAAGATGATGTATTCAAAGGTCACCCGCGTTCCCGTCTTCTCGTGGAAATACTTTAACGCTTCAGCTAACGCCTCGATATTATTAGAGTCGTTGATAGCCATGATTTCACTTCGCTTTTCGTCGTTCGCTGCATGAAGGCTTAGGGCCAAATTAAATTTCACCTCATCATCTCCTAATCTCTTTATCGCCTTGGCAATACCCGCAGTGCTAATTGTAATGCGTTTCGGTGACATCCCAAGCCCTGGAGTTCCGCAGATTCTTTCAACGCTTTTAATGACGTTTGAATAGTTCAGCAGCGGCTCTCCCATCCCCATATAAACGATGTTAGAAAGAGTCGATTCGTGATTTTCGCGAGCAATTGTGGCTAGCATCTCAACTTGATCATACATCTCCGCGCCGCTTAAGTTCTTCATCAACTTCAACCTCCCTGTAGCACAAAAAGTACAGGCTAAGCTACAGCCAACCTGAGATGAAATACAGGCTGTCATCCTAGATTTAGTTGGAATCAGAACCCCCTCTACAACATTAAGATCAGTCGGTTTAATTTTCTCAACCTCGAATGCACATTTAACCGTTCCGTCTCTACTTAGTTGTTTTTCCGAAAGAGAAATTCTCTTGAGATAAAACTCAACTTTTAATTTCTCGCGAAAGGACTTAGATAAATTCGTCATCTCATCAAAAGATCCAGCTGCTTTAGTCCAAATCCATTCTTCTAACTGCTTAGCACGAAATGGTTTCTCGCCGAGAGCAACCATTGCTTCTGTTAATGATGTAGTGTCTAGAAGACGAATGTCTTTTTGCATAACGCAAAAGTAATCTTGTAAAGCTCTGTCTTTGTTAACTGGCTAACATAACTTTCATTTGATGTCGTAATTTTTCTCGTTTTCTTACAGCGAGTGGCACTTCTTTGCCGTTTTCTAAAATAATGGTTTGGTTTCTATAATTGCAGGTGTGTATTTTACTTAAGTGTACTATTTGACTATTATGAACTCTGAAAAACATCTCGTCATCTAGCATACGCTCGACTTTTTTTAAGTTCTTCGATATAGTAAGTCTTTTACCTGACTTAAGAAATATCGTAGAATAACTACCACACGCTTCAATATGCATGATGTCATCATATTTTACAAAATGCTTTTTACCTGATGTAGACAGCTCTAATCTTTTAGGTACTGGACGATTTACTATTAATCCCTTTTTTGAATTCGTATAGTAGTGCATCAGTATCCTCCTGGTACAAGCTGTGAGTTCATCCTTATCAATCGGTTTAAGCAAGTAATCGAAAGCTCTATGCCGAAGTGCTTCAACAGCATACTCATGATAGGTAGTCGCGAAGACAACATAGAAGTCTCTGTCTTTATACTTCTCCACTAACTCTATACCAGATTCGTGGGGCATTTGTATATCTAAAAAGACAACGTCTGGAGAGGTTGAGTCAATTATGGCTCTGGCTTCTTTAGCACTTGAAGCTGTTTGAACAACTTCAAGTGAGGGGCAGCATCTTTCTATTTGACGACACATCAGCTCCCGTGCTGGAGCTTCATCATCTACTACAAGGACATTTAGGTTACGGCGCATTTGTGATTTTTCTCGAAACTATTCCGAAAAATCACACAAATAAATAATTCTTTATAACTGTAGGGATTGAGTTTATACTCGTTGTAATATTCAGTTTTTTCGTTTATTGATTCGCGATCTGCAGAGCAGCTTCAATATAAATGTACGTGTCTAAACTGACAAATCTCTTTAATTCCATATTTCTTTTATAGCCCGTCTTGACAATAACCAAGTTTTCTGAAGGAATAGAAATTACATATTGACATCTGTGTCCACGTAAAAATGAGAATTCTACACCATCATCAGTATGCCCCAACCAAATTTGATACCCATAATGGGACGCACTAACATTTAGATCATCATCTAAAACTGGTGTGATCATGTCTGCTATGAAAGAAGCTGCTATGACCTGTGTTGAGTCAACCATTCCTCCGTCTTGGATTAGTTTACCGAAACGCGCGAAATCTCGAGTTGTAGAATAGAACTGCGCGAAGCTTCTTTCAATACCATCGACCGCATCAAGCCCCCACTCTGCATTATGCTCCGCATGTATAGGCCCCCATATCCCCTCTGAAACATATTCTGCAAGGGTTTTATCCTGCACACTCGAAAGAATTTCTGATAGGAGCATGGTGTTTCCGCTTTGGTATTCCCAAATAGAACCAGGAGTAGAAATAGGTCTATATGGATTTAATAAAGCTCTGTTATCTGCTTTGTAATACGCTTTTGCTGGAAACCCAAAAGGGTTCGTATAACTCTCACCAAAAGGGATGTTAGACCTCATTTGCAATAAATGCT
>CAWVZZ010000098.1:0-7579 GCA_963934745.1 uncultured Flavobacteriales bacterium
GGAGCTGGTAAATCAACTGTAGCTTCTCTCATGCTTAGGTTCCAAAACCCTATTAACGGCTCACTAACTGTGGGGGGAGAGAGTGTGAAGGGTCTCGACTTGAGAGCCTATAGAAAACGAATAGCATATGTACCGCAAGAGGTTATTCTGTTCGGTGAAGATATCAGGACGAATATCGCTTACGGTAAAATTGATGCGACTCTGGAGGAGATTCGAGACGCGGCTAGAAGGGCATATGCATTAGATTTTATTGAATCCTTCCCAGAAGGTATGAGCACCATGGTGGGTGAGCGTGGAATACAGCTTTCGGGAGGTCAACGTCAGCGCATTGCTATTGCGAGAGCGATTCTGAGAGATCCCGATATTCTCATACTAGACGAAGCGACAAGCGCGTTAGATTCCGTCAGTGAGCAGGAGGTCCAAAAAGCACTCGAAGAATTAATGAAAGACAGAAGCACTCTTGTTATCGCCCATAGACTTAGTACCATTAAGAAAGCTGATCGTATCGCAGTTCTTGTAGAAGGGACTATTGTTGAGCAGGGAACACACGATGAGTTAATGGCATTAGGGGAGTCTTACTTTAGGCAAGTAAAATCCCAAGAACTGACGGCTTAACTTGCATTAGATTAGAAGACGAATAGACGACGTATAGAAGTAGAAAATCAAATGGCAAAACGAGCGCTCATAACAGGTATTACTGGTCAGGATGGATCGTATCTAGCAGAACTTTTACTGCAGAAGGGATATGAGGTGCACGGTATTAAACGTCGAGCTTCGTCTTTCAACACAAGTCGTATCGACCACCTGTATCAAGATCCACACGAAAAAGATGTGCGCTTGAAACTTCACTATGGAGATATGACTGATGCGACGAATTTGATTCGCATTGTACAAGAAGTAAAGCCGGATGAGATTTATAATCTTGCAGCCCAAAGCCACGTACAGGTCAGTTTCGAAACAGCGGAATACACTGCTAACGCTGACGCTCTAGGCACACTTCGCCTTCTCGAGGCGATTCGAATTATAGGCCTTGAAAAGACTTGCCGATTCTATCAGGCAAGTACATCAGAATTGTTCGGTAAAGTCACTGAGACACCCCAAACCGAAACCACCCCCTTCTACCCACGTTCACCTTATGGCGTTGCGAAACTGTACGCTTATTGGATAGTAAAGAACTACAGGGAGGCCTACGATATGTACGCCTGTAACGGCATCCTCTTTAATCACGAAAGCCCCGTGCGCGGTGAGACATTCGTGACGCGGAAGATTACACGAGCAGCAGCTCGTATCTCCCATGATCTGCAGTCGTGTCTATACCTAGGTAACCTCGATGCTAAAAGGGATTGGGGACATGCTCGGGATTTCGTCAAAGGCATGTGGCTCATGCTCCAACAAGATCAGCCAGACGATTACGTCCTGGCAACAGGCACCCAAACCACAGTCCGTGCCTTCACCCAACATGCCTTTGCCGAGGCGGGCATCCCCCTGATTTGGGAGGGTTCTGGGACTGAAGAAAAGGGAATCTCTAAAGACACCGGGAAAACCCTCGTAGAGATCGACCCCCGCTACTATCGACCCGCGGAAGTTGACACCCTAGTCGGTAACGCATCAAAGGCGCTCCTAGAAATGGGGTGGAAGGCAGAAACGACTTGGGAAGAGCTTTGCTCGGAAATGGTGGCTTCTGACATAGTGCACGCTCAGAAAGAGGCGAGCTAGTCAATGCAGATTGATTAGGGATTTTGTCAACCAGTTGGTTGACCTTTCTTCTAACGTTTTACGTTCCGTGTTGAAAAATGACACCTAATTAACTAACGGGGCGCGAAGATTGCCTATTAGTTTTTGGACTTCCATATAAGACGAACGCCAAGCGAGAAGCGACTGTAATTCTTGAGTCCTAGCTCGTTGAAGTGCTATCTCAAGGGATCTATAATCTAGAGAACTTATCACACCGCCTTCATATTGAGAATCTGCTATTTCGAGCATGGTTTCAGCGTTCTTAACTGACTGCTGACTCAAGTCATAAATAGTTGCCTGCATAGTATATCTGTCGAAGGCGTTAGCGACTAATGATTCCGCTTCAGCTAGCTTATCCTCAATCCCTATAGCGGCAATATCGGCTTGGATTGAGGCCATGGCAATAGCTCTTCGAGTCGCACCACCATTAAATAGGTTGAAATTAATACTCAATGAAATTGCAGATGTAGAAGAGTACATCCCATCTCCTTCCCACGCTTCAGAAGTGACTTGACCCCTAGAATCTCCATATGTGGCACCCAGCCCTATTACTGGATAAAGTCTCGCCTCGGCCATCTTTACACTTTGAGTTGCGATATCATGAGATAAAACTGCATTTCTAACAGAAGTATTATCGAGAGCCACAGTGGATTTTAGAGCTGTAACATTGTCGAGTATGGGTGGTGTATTCAGCTCTGTTGTGAAATTCCAGTGCGAACTTTCATCCACACCCATAACGCGGTTTAGATTTCTGATTGAATTTGCAACCGCAACGCCTTGCAATAGCCATGAAGAGCTGTCGGCAATAATGGCATTCTCAAATTGAAGCCTGTCGAAAGTCCCAGCCACGCCGTATTGTTCGCTGTACACAACTTGATTCAGCCTGATGCGACTGAGTTGCATGGATTCTGTGAGGACATCGAGGAGTTTGATTTGGACCAAAACATTATGATACGAAAAATCCACCGCGGCTACGGTTTGCTCGATTACAAGAGAGGCCTGATTCTCGGACTGGGTCACTAACAGTTCCAAACGGCTCTTCGTCGCGAACATCCCCATTCCGTCGAATAAAGTCCAGTTCATATTCACACCAGTATTCAAACCTTCCGTCGCCAATTTCTCCATAATTACAGATGTCGGGTTAAGGGTATTATCCATAATCGACGAATTCCCAGAAACAGAAACCCCTACTTGAGGCAAGGCTCCTGCCGTCCCCCAATGGTTATTAATCGAGGTTATCTCTGTATTTAACTCAGCAATTCTAATACCGTAATTAGACTCTAGCGAAAGATGAACGGCGTCCTGCAAGCTCAAGTCCTGAACAGTAGAGCCTTGAGCAAAGAGAGCCGTACTCGTAGAAATAAATAGGATAATAACGAGTAATGATTTACCACCAGAGGTTTTACGAGATTTCGACTCTTCAACAAACTCAGCATCTATGACAAGCTCTCTTACAGCTGGTTCTGCATTGTAACCAGAAAGTGAATCGCCTTTAACAATGAATATCCAAGCCCTGTGTAGTGGACTGATGAATTTAAGGTACACTGGGAGAAGTATTAGAATTATTACCGTCACAAATAACAGACCGAAGGCAACTGAGATAGCCATAGGGATAAGGAATTGTGCTTGAAAACTCTTATTGAGCATGAGAGGTGCAAGACCGGCTACAGTAGTTACCGATGTTAGGACGATAGGTCTAAATCTATTCATTCCAGCTTCCCAAATACTCTCGTCAACGGTCTTTCCACTTTTCAGATAGGAGTTATAGGCCGCGACGAAAACCAGTGCGTCATTTACTAGAATGCCCATTAAGGCAATCATACCCAGGGCAGAAAAAAGACTGATTTGAGCATCGAGTATCCAATGACCAAAGCTAATCCCCACTAAACCAAATGGGATGAGTCCGAATACTGCCATGGCTTGAAGTGGAGATCTAAATGTTAAGACTATCACAAGGAACATGAGGGCCAGGATGAGTGGCATGACACGTGCCATACTGTCTGTGGATTTTGTGACCTCTCTGCTTTGGCCTTCGAAACTTGCTGTGACATTAGGATATTTAGCTAAAATAGGAGGCAGTATTTCCTGATTTATCGCAGCTGTAACATCCGTAGCGCTAGCGGTAGGACCAGAAAGGTCAGCGCTTACCTCTACTTGACGCATGCCGTATATTCTATTAATGGCGGCCACACCCCTCTCGATATTTATTTCACATATCTCATGGAACAATACTTCATCACCTGTGATAGTGCGAAGTGTGAAATTCTCTAGAGATGAAACTGAAGCTCTATCACTTTCGTCTAAGCGAACCCAAACCCTGACTTCGTCCCTGCCCTTTTGAAGGCGTTGAACTTCATGACCGTAAAATGCTTGCCTAATTTGTGAAAGCAGTTCCTGTCTAGTGAAACCTAACTGATAAGCTCTGGGCTTTAGAGTTACACTAATTTCTTGTACTCCCTCTTGATTTGAATCTATTATATCCTTAACATCTTCACGAAGAGCGAGTTGAGCTTTAAACTCCTCTGTCGCTAAGCTTAATGATTCCATGTCGTTGCCTAAGAAGGACAAAGCGATAGGCCTGCCGAAGGGAGAGAACTCACCATAGGTTAAGTTCTCAGCACCATATACCACACCGACCTTCTCTCGAATCCTGTTGCTTATATCTGAGCTTTGAGAAAGTCTATTCTCGCCATCTATAAGTTGGATGTTTAACATCGCAATATGTGACAATGGCCCGAGTCTCTTATCAATTGTTAATACGGTCTTTAATGTGTCACCTCTAAGGGCGCTAAATTCTTTATTTACTTCCCAAACAACTGCCTCTATTCTGTCAATTTTTTCTTGTGTGACCTCAGCTCGTGTTCCAGATTTCATCGTCAGGGTAACAGACAAATTATCTCCCTCAATATGAGGGAAAAAAGTGGTCTTTACAAACCCCCCTCCTATGAGCCCCGGAACTGTTATCATAAAAACAGCAACAATTACAGAAAAAGCAACCCACGGTTGTTTTAATGAAAACTTAAGTACAGGAGCATAAAATGTATCTCTAAAACTAATAAACGCATTGCTCATCCATGTTTCAAGCTTATTCTTCTTGGTGCTTCTTTTTAGAGCATTAGAGTTACCTACGTGAGCAGGAAGAATAAATGCTCCTTCTATCAAAGAAAAGACAAGTGTAAGAATGATAACCGTGGCCATATCCTGAAATATGTCTCCTAATTTTCCTTCTATGAAAAAGAAGGCAGAAAAGGCAATTACAGTTGTAACGATAGCAGAAAAGACAGCCGGAAGAACTTCCATGGTGCCTTCAATAGTAGCTTCAAGTCTTGACGCTCCGCGTTCAAATTTCTGATAGATATTCTCGGCTATAACTATCCCATCATCCACCAGAATTCCAATAACGAGAATCATTCCGAATAGAGAAATAACATTTATAGTAATACCTGCCAAGCCCGCTAGCATGAACATTCCCGCAAATGAAACTGGGATGGCAAGGGCTACCCAGAAAGCAAGTCTGTGGTTAAGAAAAAGAGCAAGAAATAATATTACTAAAAGAAATCCTATAATCCCGTTATTAGCTAATAGATCTATCCGTTGATTTAATATTATAGACATATCTACTATTACATCTAATTGCAAGTCCGTGTTTGTCTCATTAAAGGCAGACATATACGCCCTCACTATTTCGACAACATCTAAAATCGATTCTGAGTTGAGATTACTTACCGTAATTGCAACTGCTGTCTTCCCATTAAACCAATTTCTTGTAGGATCTGTATCAACCCACTTTTCCTGTACATCAGCAATATCTGAGAGTCTAACAATTTTTCCATCAACAGTAGATAGGATCACGATATCTCTAAGGCTCTGAGTTGAATACTCTTTAAACCTCCCGCGAATGGTAAATTCCTCCTTCGAGGTCTTAATTCTACCTCCAGTTGTTTCGATATTGGAACTTCTGACGATTTGGGCTACTTGAGCTATGGTTAAACCCATTTCACTCAACTTGTTTTCCGAAATAGCAATTTCTATCTCCTCCTCTGGGAAGCCCGATAGTGAAACCTGACTTACACCATCAAACCTCCGCAATTCTGATTCTATTTTTCTAGCAGCTTTTTTGAGAATATGCAGGTCCTCAACCCCCGTTAATGCAATGACAATCGCCATGTTATCCTGACCCTTTTCGAACTCTTGTTTAAAGATTATGGGAGGCTCCATGCCCATAGGAAATGATGGGATTTTATCTACAGCATTCTTTACGTTTTGTAATACTTCATCCGTTTCCTTTGCGTTTACAACGGTAATCTTAATTGAAGCTGCATTCTCAATACTTGTAGAAGAAACTTGATCAATGTTCGCGAGGCCTTGAAGGTTTTCTTCGATTTTTGCGACAACACCCTCTTCAATTTCTTCGGGCGAAGCACCAGGGTAAACAACCTGGATAATAATGACCTTAGTCTGTGTTTCTGGAAAGAAATTGGACCTTAAATTAGTCATGCCTACAATTCCAGCGATAATAATCGCTATCATTAGTAGATCACCTACGATGTGGTGTTGAACGAAAAATCTAATTACGTTTCTCATGTCAGCGAGCTACTTATTTAGATGAAGGATTAACTTTCATACCTGAGTAAGCATCAGAAATTTGCTCGGTAAGAATAGCTGTGCCATTAGGTAATCCACTAACTAATACAGTTCCAAAAGATTCAAAAACTACATTTACTTTTATGTGTTGAAGCTCACCCCCAACAACCGAATATATCGTTCCATTATCAATGATGGTGGTAGGAATTTCTATGCAGTTGTCTATCTCATCAACAAACACAGTTCCCGCTATATACATGCCATCTCTTAGTTTTAAATCTGCACTTACATTCTGTATCTTGAAGTATGCTGTTGCCGATTGAGTTTTTGGATTGACGTTAGACGAAATCCTGTCGAGATGTCCACTAGAAACCTGGACTGAATCAATATAGAACTCAACTAAATGTCCTATAGTCAAGTATGCTAATAGCTCAGAAGAGATAGAGGTTTGGACCTCATACTCACCAGAACCTACGAACGTGCCTAGAGGCTGCCCGGCTCTAACAAGCGCGCCGGGCTTAACCGTCGCTGTGGAAACAAAGCCATCAAAAGGAGCTAATATTTTATATTTAGACAGCCTATCCTCTGAAGCCTTAATCGCATGGTAGCTGGCGTTAATCCCTCTATTTACTACATAGTAATTTTCTCTATCTGTTTTAGAAACAGGTAAATCAGGAAGGGTCTTATCTACGCTTATACTTTTAACAAAAGTCTCCCATTCGTTAATTCTATCTGGAAAATCAACTTTAATATTTGCTAATATGCTAGTTGATAATTGTAGGAACTGTGCCCTCGCACTTTTCAAATTAGACTTAGCCTCACTGTCATCCAACTTAAGAACAATCTCACCTTTAGAATATGTCACACCTTCTCTAAATTGCTTTCCCCCACGATTTAAAACCCCGTTTACCTCTGCGAAAAGATCAATTCTATTCCAAGCCTCAACCCTGCCTTCTATTTTGATTTCAGGAGTGTGTGTCGAGTTCTCGACTATCATTGTTTTAACGGGAAGAGCGTGAGTCAACGGGATAACCACACTGGGCACTGTCTTCATGCCTATCAATACTTGCATGAAAGTAACACCTACACCCATTATTGCAAGACCCGCAACAAGTCGGATTGTTTTTTTTAATAAAGGCGACATCTATAATCTGATTTATTCAGGTGCAAAATTACGCTATTTATATAAGTGTAATTCTTAAAATGTGTCAAGGTCTACTGGACGCATTACACCGAACCACTTTAGAATTTGCTGTCCTAT
>CAWVZZ010000099.1:0-7570 GCA_963934745.1 uncultured Flavobacteriales bacterium
GAACATTAAGAACATTAAGTCTCATGGTCAAATGGAAGAGTTTTGCGAGGATTGGTTTGCAGGCTCATCTGTGCCAGTGGATATTTATGGCGACGGTGCAAAGGGCGATAAGGTAGCCGTTCCTTCAAATAAATTCGGTACAGAAAATGCTGCTGACGGACTATGCTACGCTGGTTTCCGTGCTTACTCAAAAGACCCTAAGCTATCTCGTAGCTATTTAGAAGTTCAGCTCCCACAAATGCTAGACCGTGATGTGATGTACTGCGTGTCTTTCGATATCAGCCTAGCGGATGCCAGTCGTTACGCAGTTAACGAAATAGGTGTTGTGATAAGTGACCGTAAAATCGACCAGCCTAATGACGGTGATATGGTTCGTCCATATGACGTAAGGCAAAAAACAAATAAAGTCTTTCAACTCACTGAAGGATGGGAGAAGTTTTGTGGAACTTTTGTCGGTACTGGTCAAGAGGAGTTCCTCCTTATCGGTTGTTTCGGTGGCCGAAACGACCTAGAAATCGAAAAGATCAAGCGCCCACAAGGTCTTCAAGGCCCACAATTTAATCACGCATACTATTACATCGATAACGTAAGTGTAATCGCCATTGAAGCTAAGTCTCAGTGCAAATGCTCTAAAGCCGAAGTGCGGAATATGGACTTTGTGTACGTGTCGTCGTCTTCGCAATTAGACGATAAATCAGATTCTGAAAAGATTAAGTCTAGCGTTATATACTATGCTTTCCTTAAGAGCAAACCAACAGGAGTGGGTAAGAATGTCGCTAGAAACATTGTCGCTATTCTTAAAGCAAATCCTGGAATGAACATTAACATTATTGGTCATAGTGACAGTGATGAGAATAACGAGGGGAGGATAAATACCCACTTTGCTAAGATCGGACAGAGTCGTGCAGATAAAATCAAAACCATTTTATTAGAAGCCGGAATTTCGTCTTCACGTATTACTATCTCTGACAGTTTATTCGAGGATCCGGCTAACACTCGTGATTCAGAAATCAGCCGCGCTCAGAATCGTCGAGTGACGTTCGAGCTGAACTAGTCACCCTTCCTGTCGGAGTTTGACTTCGTCGAACTAGTCACCTCTACTCAGTACTTAGTTTTATGTCGGTACTCTTTAGGTATGGACAGCATGGCCACCATGGCTATTAAGAAAATGAAGGTCATTGCTAGGATTGAGCCTCTCATGGAACCGGTGAAGCCGTCGATGTATCCCCATCCGAACATGCCTATGGTGAGGCCTCCTTTTTCGAGCACTTCGTAGAAGCTGAAGTAAGAAGCGGGGTCATCTGTGTCTGGAATGAGTTTTGCGTATGATGCTCTGTTAAGGCTTTGAGTGCCTCCCATAAGAAACCCTATCATCCCCGCTGCTCCATAAAAACCGAGCTTCGATTCCGGTAATAGATAGGCGTATACACACAGAGCCGTCCATCCTATTATACAAACAATTAGCGCCCTGATATTCCCGATTCTTTTACTGAGTGCACTGACTCCGAAAGCGCCAGGAATGGCAAGGAAATTCACCACTAGGATTGTAACTATCAATTCATTTGAGGAGAGTCCTATTTCTTTCTGACCAAAAATTGATGCCATCTGCATTATCGTCTGAATCCCCATGCTCATAAAGAAAAACGATGTTAGATATCGGGTGAGGTGGGTTTTGCCTTTAAGCTCCCTCGCAACACCCCTCAACTCTCTAAACCCCTGAAAAATTAAATTATCTACCCTTTTTTTCTTAACCGTATTATTAGGTAAAGCGTTAAATGTGATATGTGAAAACCCGAACCACCACACTCCCACTAGTAAAAACGAAACCGGCGTATACTCTGGCCCGCCTAACATTATCATCCCAGCACAAATCACAAGTATGATTATGGAACTCCAGTAACCCATAGCAAACCCTTTTGCACTCAAGCTGTCGTGCTCTTCTCTCGGCGCAATCTCGGGAAGGAATGCATTGTAAAACCCGACACTTCCCCAGAACCCGACACTAGCAATGTAGAAAGGCAGTAAACTCCACTCTAAATGTTCAGGGTGAAACCAGAACAAACCAATGCAACCTGCAGCCCCAGTATAGGTAAAGACTCTCATGAACAGTTTCTTCTTTCCCGTAAAATCAGCTATCCCGCTCAGGATGGGGCTTAGCATTATTACAGTTAGAAAGCTTGCAGCTAAGACGTAGCTATACAGTTGCGAGTTCGTAAATTCGTTTCCGAAAAAAATAACCTTATCAATTTCATCTCCGTTTTCATTTGTACTAGAGGTTAATGCCGTGAAGTACAGTGGAAATATCGCTGTTGTGATTACAAGTGAGTAGACATTGTTCGCCCAATCGTACATCGCCCACCCCCACTTTACTTTCTCCTCTCCTGTCTTCTTTGTAATTTTAAACATCACGACAAGTTACATGATTTCACACGAGTTAGCGGGGATTTTACAGCGAGTTGTAAATTGTGGTGACAGTGTCACCACAATTTAGTTGTCTCCCAAAACATCCATAATTGCACCTAAAAAACTACCTTTGTAGAAGATGAAAAAATTCGATGTAATTGTAGTTGGGGGAGGTATAGTCGGAGCAGCGACATTTTACAAGATGCAAAAGCGTTTCCCACAAAAGACCATGCTACTCATCGAGAAAATGGATGAATTAGCGGGCCATCAAACCGGGCATAATTCAGGAGTGATACATTCTGGACTGTACTATAATCCTGGATCGCTGAAAGCTAAAAATTGTGTTAAGGGTAGGCACGAGTTAGTTGCCTTTGCAAAAAAGTACAAGGTCCCACACGATATATGTGGAAAGGTGGTGGTAGCTACAACCGATTCTCAAATCCCACAATTAGAAAAAATCCAACAGATAGGGATTGAAAATAAAATCGAGGGTTTAGAGAGGATAGACGGAGATGCATTGAGGGAGATAGAACCAGAATGTAAAGGAGTGGGCGCTCTGTGGGTTCCGTGTACAGGGATTGTTGATTTCCGGGACGCAACATCAAAGATGGTGGAAGTGGCATTAGGTATTCAAGAACAGTCAGAAGTGCATATGTCTGAGGAGGTTTTGGACTTTATCCCCGAAGGAGAAGGTACTAGGGTGAAGACATCTAAAAGTACTTATTTAGCGGCTAAGCTGATAGTCTGTGGAGGTCTTCAAGCAGACAGGCTAGCGAAGAAAGATGGTGTGAAGCTGAAAGAGAAGGTGGTAGGTTTTCGAGGCGATTACTACGAACTCAATGACCATGCAAAGCATAAGGTGAAGAACCTGATCTATCCTGTTCCTAACCCAGATTTTCCGTTTTTAGGAGTTCATTTTACGAGGATGACTAACGGCGAGATAGAGTGCGGTCCTAATGCGGTTTTTACCTTTAAGCGCGAGGGCTACGGGAAGACGGATTTCAGCTTGAGGGATACAGCCGATGCGCTAAGTTATGGTGGGACGTGGAAGCTGTTTTTCAATAACATGTCTTTCGGCATCAACGAATATAGGCGTGCGTTTTCAAAAAGGCTATTCCTCAAAACGTTGCAGGAGTTGATCCCCTCATTGACAATGGATGATTTGCGCCCTGGAAGGTCGGGGGTAAGGGCAATGCTGTTAAACACGAAGGGAGAGACGGGCGACGATTTCCGTATTGAGACTACCGATAGGAGTGTTCACGTTTTGAACGCTCCTTCTCCTGCGGCTACAGCTGCTCTAGCGATAGGCGATTATGTCGTTGATAGGTTTTCGGAAAATTTCGAGTAGTTTTGTGGTTAAATGGACAATAAAATCAAGATGATGAAGAATATATTTTCCGGCTGTTTTGCTATCTTTACTTTGCTGTTTTCCTTCTCCGATCTTTCAGCCCAAACTGGTTACTGCGAAGGCGCCGACATCACAATTGAAGCCTCAAGTTTTCAGTACGCCCCCTCTGAGTTAACTATCGAAGTGGGTACAACTGTAGGCTGGCTGAATATGGGCGGAAACCATGATGTTAATGCCATTACAAATACGTTAACGGGTAGTTCCTTCAATAATCCTCAGAGCTTTTATATCGATCCTGTGTTCGGAAGTGATGAGGGAGTTTGTATAGGGACACATACTTTCACTTCAGCTGGTTCGTATAGCTATGACTGTAGTATCTACGGTCACGCGGCCCAAGGTATGGTAGCTGTTATATTAGTGTTAGTTGAAAATCCTGGGTGTACAGATAGTGCAGGTTGTAATTACGATTTTAGTGCGAATGTCGATAACGGGACGTGCGAGTATCCTGAAATAGGTTACGATTGCGATGGAAACTGCCTGCAAGACCTTGATGAAGACGGAATATGCGATGCATGCTTCGAATTTATCTATTTAATAGAAGATTGTGAGTGTGAATTTTTCGACCCCGCAACCTACACAGTATTCTACACCGATGTTGATGAAGAAGCTTGTATGATTACTGAGTCGTGTTACTGCGAGTGCTTTAACGATACAGACGAAGATGGTGTATGTGACGAGAATGAGGTGCTTGGATGCAGTGAAGAAGGTGCTTGTAACTTCGACCCAGAAGCTACTGAAATTGATGATACTTGTCTGTTTCAAGGCGACTTATGTGACGACAATGACACGTATACAATTAATGATGTTATAGGCGATGATTGTATCTGCCAAGGGGAAGTTGATGGTGTGGCAGAGTCGCTACTTGTAACTACACTCGTTTATCCTAACCCTACCTCGAGCTTCATGAACGTTAAGTTGAGCTCGGTTCAGTTTAAGGATGTTGAGCAGTTATACCTTTACAATACAGAAGGGGGAGTTGTCGTGAGTGTCGAGATTAAATCTCAGGAGCTACAAATTGACGTCGAAGGATTAGCAGCAGGTGTTTACATGCTGGAGATAGGCACTGAAAGCCATAGAATAATTATCGAGTAAAAACGGCGAGGTAGCTGTTTAGTTGACTTCGTAAGTGAATTCATCCCCACAACCGAGGTCAACCGTAGTGGACCAGGCACTTGTTAAGTCACAACCGATTTGTTCTAGGATACTCATCTCATTATTCAAATAAGCAGTTGAAGTGCAGTTCGCAGTGAACGTGTAGCTGCCAGGGAAAAGAGTGACTTCGATACTTTGATTTCCTAGTACGTAGCGCGTATCATTAACACTGATCTCCACGTCGCAATTACAGTACCCATCATTCACAAACGTAATTACCGGTCTCTCTCCAGGACATAACTCACAAGACGAGAATCCGAATACGAAAAGACTTAAAAGAAGAACGGAAGTAGGGAATTTCATTTTACTGCTGAATTGAATGATGCATTAAGAGCACGAATTTACGCCTGTATTATTGTGTTTTATAACTTTACTGTAGAGTTCTTAACTTTTTGAGTGTTAATCCATAAGAAGGACTTCCCTTTCTATTACCCCTTTGAGGAGGTCGTAATTCATTTGGGATTGCTCTTGAAAAACTCCTTTTATTATATACCAAAAAGACCTGTACACCATATTCCTACCACTTGTGTAGGTTGTAGATGTCAGGGTAGTAACACCATCCTGTTCGGCGAAGAGAATCTGCACGCTCATGTCGAACATGTCTGAGTCTATGTGGAAACTGAACTCCTCATTGTCCTCAATGGCCGTCATTATTTCCACGAATTCATATGGCTGTCCGTCGGTCTCAAATTTCATTAGGAACTTTGCACCTACGGTCAAAGGCTCACCTTCTAATATTTCATAACCCTGAAATCCTATGAGCCATTCTGAAGAGAGTGACTCGTTAGTGAAGATTTCGTAGACTACTTCTACGGGAGCTTCCACTGTGATCTGGTTCTCATACTCGAAACTAGGGTGTAGGAGGCCTATGCTGAAGAATGACAGAACCGCTACTAGAATTCCAATTGAGAAGTATTTGAGAGCTTTTTTCATTAATTCAGAATTAACTGAGGGTTATTGTCGCTAGTTTTTTTAGTGGAAAACCTGTAGGATAGTCCCGTAGTGATAGAGTATTGAGAACCTAGTTGTATTCCGGTCATGTTTTGGTAAAGCGGAATCTCAGTGTTTAAGAAAAAAGTAAACTGATCTCTATTAAAAGAAATTTGAGGAACTAGAAATAGCTTTTCACTTCCCGTCTGTGTTATATCGACATTGTATAGTGCGAGAATATCGACGCCGTCGGCTGCCTGTATAGAATTGACTTTTTCTCCTTTAAGTTGAAGTGATCCGTTCAGGAATGGTGTTAGTTCTTTGCTTGCAAATAATCCTAAGCTCATGTAGTCACCGAATTTTTCGCCTAAAGAATTCCAACCCTTCTTGATGTACATAGTTGAGGCAAAAAACTTCACACTGCTTTCCTTAGAATTCCTGTATAAAAATGATGAGAAAATCAAATCAGTAGATCCATTAGTGGCTTGTAGAGAGGGTGGGAGTTGAGCGTAGTAAACCTGGTTGTTCACGAGGTTAGTGAATACGTCAATGGAGTCAGTGAATGACCCTAGAGGAAATTTAATACCTACGCCTACTGTGAGTTCGCTTTTTATTCCGTCTTCAGTTTTATTCCAAACCGAATACTTCGGAAGGATAATTAAATCAGCTATACCCGATGAATTTAGCGGTTCTTCATCACCTGACTCGAATAGGTTCTTATTCAGATAATACCCAGAAGAAACCGACAAAGTGAGATCTTCAGTAAGGCCATAATCAGCTTTTAAGAACAGATAGTCAGTGATGAAATCATCGAATAAGGATAATGTATCCTGAGTACCAGCGTAGAATTTATTCGATTGATAGTACTGGAAATTAGTGCTAATGTCGATTTCATTTACCTTCAATACCCCTATAGCCTCACCTGAAGCTATAGGCGAACTACTGCCACCAGAGCAACACCCTTGTGAGTATGACGATAGTGGTTGATGGACGATCAATGTCAACACAATTAAGCCCAGATAAAAGACTGTTTTCATCTTCCCTTATCTTAAAATAACGAGTTCCAAAACAGTTCGAGTAGAACTATTCGAGAGGGTGACTAGGTACGTTCCGGGCGAAATGTTCAAGTCGTTAAAGTGTTTTTCCTGCGGTCCAGTAGAGCTGTGATGTAAAGTGGAATTATAGACCTCCCTTCCATAAAGTCCTCTAATTACTAGTTCCAAAGGGTCTGGGTTTTTCACTTCATAAACGAGAGTGAAAGATGACGTGGTGGGAGAGGGGTATAGTTCGGCGCCGATGTTTATGTCGTCGAGTTCTAGTATTCCGTCAGCAAAGCAGTCGGAGTCTAGTGCAACTTCAATAGCATCCTTTATCCCTACAACCCCGAAGTTAGAGTTGAAAAATATCTCGTGAGAAGTGCATCCCACCACGATTACCTTAGGCATTCCGCTAGTTCCATAATCAGACATATCTACGTTAGAGTCAGAAAACACAGAGATGTCAGTCATTCCATTATTATTACACCAGTCCTGTAATGAGCTACACGATGTGTTTCCGTAATCATCAGCTACATAAAACTTGACTCTTCCTGGGTGAGTGGTTTCAAATGCTTCAACAGTGAAATATGCACTTAACGGTCCTGAGATGCATGAAAAGCATGGCATAACCCAAGCAATT
>CAWVZZ010000100.1:0-7430 GCA_963934745.1 uncultured Flavobacteriales bacterium
TGAAGTTGTCTAGCTGTAATGCAACTGTAATTCCCACAATGATCAAGACCTTCTCAGCGAGCATGAAAAATCCGTGACGTTTTGTTTCGCCTTCTCAAGCGAGCTTATGTCGGACTCTTCTAAGGAAGCTCATGGTATTACTGGTATTAAAGGAGGCCGTTAATTAGTTTTTCTACCGTCATTCCGTCTGCTTCGGCTTTGTAGTTACGGACTATTCTATGACGTAAGATGGGTAGAGCTACTGCTTGCACATCTTCAATGTCGGGACTGTATTTGCCTTCAAGTGCAGCATGAACCTTAGCTCCTATTATTAAGAATTGCGAGGCGCGCGGGCCTGCTCCCCAACTGAGGTAGTTGTTTACGTCATCGGTTGCTAGGTCACGGCCTGGACGAGTTTTACACGCGAGGTTGACAGCGTAGTTAAGAACGTTGTCGGCGACGGGCATACGTCGGATTAGGGTTTGGGCGGCGAGGATTTCTTCACCAGAAATAACAGGAGAGACCGTGGAGGTGGTGTCACCGGTGGTGGCTTTTACTATATCTAGCTCCTCCTGAAAAGACGGATAATCAACCCATGTGTTAAACATAAATCTATCGAGTTGGGCTTCGGGTAGGGGGTAGGTGCCCTCTTGCTCGATGGGGTTCTGCGTCGCGAGAACGAAGAAAGGACTCGGAAGATCGTAGGCCTGACCATTTACCGTAACGCATTTCTCTTGCATGGCCTCGAGAAGAGCGGCTTGGGTTTTCGGTGGCGTTCTGTTAATCTCGTCAGCGAGGACGATGTTTGCGAAAAGTGGCCCTTTTACGAATTCAAATTTACGAGCGTCGTCGAGAATTTCAGAACCCGTAATATCCGAAGGCATAAGGTCTGGAGTGAATTGTATGCGGTTGAATGAAAGTCCTAACGCACTAGCCACGGTATTTACTAGTAAGGTTTTAGCTAGACCCGGTACACCCACGAGCAGACAATGGCCACCAGCTAGAATAGCCATAGTTACTTCTCGAACGACTTTTTCCTGTCCTACGATCACTTTTCCTACTTCTGCAATTAGTTGAGAGTGCTTTTCTCTCAGGCTATCAAGTGCTGCTTTATCGCTCATGTTATAAAATTAATGCCAATTCATAATAAACTGACAGTCTTCGAAAGTTGCATCGAGTTTAATGAAAGTCTCGGATATATTCTCATTTACCCACTCGTTCATACCCTCTGTTCTCAAGTTATTCTCTACTAGGTTTTGGAATAGGGAGTAATCGTCCTTAGGATTCGCTCTGTGTGCAGGATGTCTAGTATCTAAACGCAATATGGTCCAATACCCATTACCATCTTTATCGATGAGTTGAACAGGGGTGCTAATTCCACCATCAACAAGAGGCTCTAGAAGGAAATATATATTAGGGTCGAGTTCATCCACCCCGAACCTCACACCTCCATCTCTAGGATTTACTACTTGTCCTTTTTGGTTAGCTGACGTTTCGCGAGTTGAGTGTGTTAGTACTGTAGCCTCGAAAGAAATCGTGTTAGCGTTGAGTGATTCAGAAAGACTATCAATCTTAAGCCCTAAGTCATACAAAGCCACTTCGTCAACTTTAGCCTTAATTAATACATGACATGCACTGAATTGTTCACCTCTTTTATCGGTAACTCTTAAGAAATGAAAGCCGAAATCGGTTTCAAATATGCCCGAATATCCACCAATGGGAGTGTCAAATGCTGCAGCTTCAAACTCGGGCACGAATTGACCTCTACCTATGTTATTGTAGCATCCACCCTTGTATTTAGAGCCAGGATCTTCTGAAAATCTAGAAGCAGCTAATGTCAACGATAGACTTCCGGACATTACAAGAGTCCTGATGGAATCAAGAGTGTTCCTCACATCTTGTTTCTGCAATTCCGTAATTGCGGGATGCAGCACGATTTCACTATAGCTTATTTCTTCTGGTATAAGTGCCAAACTATCCGACGGAATCTGCTCAAAATATTCTAGTATCTGAGCTGGGGTAGAACGGACACTTTGGTTGATAGTACCTCTCATTTGTTGAGCTAGCAGCTGGTCTTTGATAGGTCCAGAGAAATCCGCTCTCCACTCCGATACGGATTTACCGTATTCTTTTTCGAATGCCTCAGTGCTTCCTAGCATTTGAATGTAGTAGGCAAGTCTTCGCTCAATCTCATCCATTATCTCAGCATCTCCAACCACAAGGCTGTCAATCTTGGCGTTATGAATCAAGAGCTTTTCAAATAACAAATCTTCTACAATCACACAACGCTCTTCTGGACCTACACCCTTCCCCTCAAGCATCTCTTGAAAAACTCGTTCTTCCAATTCGCTATGTAGGATTATTTCATCTCCAATAATAGCAACTATACCGTCTAAAAGCTGGAATGAATCTGGCTGAGCGACTGCGCTCACAGCGAACTGACTCAACAGTAATGTAAAAAAAGATGTTCTTAATAATTGCATTCTAACGAAGGTAGTTCTACGGGGTTTTAATTAACTCAATGTTGGAGACTATCTCTAACTACGTGACCGTTAGCCCAAGCCTCCTTCACCAAGTCATCTCTTAAGTTCTCAAGAATTTCTCTCCTTCTTTCCTGAATAATCAGGTCTTCAATTCTATCACTTGCAATAGACAATGGTGCAGGTAGATCTTTAAGCCTATGCTCAAGAAACTGCAGCATATATGTTCTCCCACCAGAAGTGAAAGTAAAAACTTTCCTACTTTTAAGCTGGTCCTCTATCCTATAAATCTGTAATGGGATTTGGTCTAAAAGATCGCTCAAAAACCACCAGTAATCAATGTCTATTGCATAGTGTGCGTTGTGTTCTATACACCACTGCTCTAGGTTAGGGATGGATAATGAGTCTGATGCTGTAAGCCAAAACTGAACAGAATCCAACTCCGTTTCTTCAGCTGGCAGATGGACGAATACAGCCCTAACTACATTCTCAGGGAGCTTAAATAATTCTGGATTAGATGTATGAAACTCTAGTATTTCCTCTTCACTCACTTCTGAGTTAAGCCTTGATCTGACGAACGATGTTTCATATTCGTTTACTAATAGAGCATCTCTGTAGGCATTAATCTTTGCTTCAAAACCCTCATCGTTTGCTGCGATTACTTTTTCTGCTTGCGCTAGTAGAACTTGCTCTCTTACCCAGCTATTAATTATTCTATCAGCTAATAAAGTGCTGTCGTCATAATTCATTTCATCTGGAATCCTATTCTCTAAGCTATCGAGAATAAGGGTGTTTCCAAATGCCTTCACAACAACAGTCTCTAGCTTTTCTTGAGAATTATTATTACATGAAGACAGCATTAGGAAAATACCTAATGTACTGGCAATAAATGCTGCCGGTATTTTTCTAATCGATAAGACCGTATAAAACTTCATAGTTAACCTTAACCGGGTATTTGTTCCTAAGTTCCTCTAACCAAACCCTTTCTAGATGATCTTGAAAGGTGGCAATGATTTGGCCTCTAGCTTCATCAAGCGATTTCTCTGTGGGAGGAACCAGGCCTTTAATGTTAACCACCACTACAGCGTCACTGTCCGTTTCGATCAATGAGATTAACCAGGTGTCTTTCAGGACTTCAATCTCACCTGAAGCGATCATGCTGAACACAGTGTCGCTCCATGTATTTACTCCCTGTGGAAACATACCAGTTTCTACCCTGATTGCCAGTGGCTTCTCAGAAATCAATTCTCTACGGTAGTCTGGGATAGATCCACCATTCTGAAGTATACGTTTCACTTCAGAAGCAATTTCTTCATCTTCGCATGTGAACACATCGATGTTTAATCTATCGTCCCATATGAACATAGCGGCGTTTTCATTGTGAAAGTTCATTAAACCAGTTGTGTCCTTTACCGCTTTACTCCAAACCATCTTATCCGTCAACTCGAACAACAGTATTCCATCGTGATACTCTTCTATCAGTAGTCGGAACGCATCGTGTTTCCCTTCTAATCTTGCATCCTCATATTCCATTAGCTCCTCCTCTATAAATTTATTCAAGAGCTTGGCTAAACTCTCTCGTGGTGCAATGTCTCCTCCTCTAGGTTTAATAGAAGTGGCGAAGTCCACGAATTCTTTCACAGTTGTAGACTCATCACCTATGCTGAATAGAGTTTTTTTGAGTTCAGCACTGCTTAGGTGAGATATAGGATGGCCTTTAGTGAAGACACTATCGGTTTTATCCACAGCCTTTTGGAGAGCTAAAACCCTATCATTATTCAAGCTGAAGTTATACTCTACTTTGAGTTTATTTAGAAACGATGAGCGCGTCACATCAGCCCTAGCATCTCGTCCCACTTTTTTCTTTAAAGCACGTTTAACGGAATCGAAATCTTGTGGAGCTTTATATCCTATTCTCTTTACGATGTGCCATCCATAGCTACTTAAGAATGGAAGTGAGATGTCGCCGTTGTTTTCAAGGTTGAAAGCAGCGTTTTCAAATTCTTCAACCATTTTCCCTGCTCCGAACCAAGCCAGCACACCACCCTTACTTGCAGATGAGGTGTCATCACTGTATTTTAACGCTAGTGATTCGAATGACTCTCCTGCATTGAGGAATCCTGCTACAGCATCAATTTCTGCTTTAGCACTTTGAGTCATTGTCTTATTATTCAAATCTGCGACTCTAATCATTATGTGAGCAACTTGAATCTCGCCTCGAGTATCTCTTCTGTCTACTACTTGGAGGAAGTGAAACCCATATTTCGTGCGAACGATTTCGCTTAGTTCACCCACTGGGGTGTTATATGCAGCTTCCTCGAATGGATATACCATCTGAAATGCTGTGAACCAGCCGAGGTCTCCTCCATTGTCGTGTGCTGATGGATCGTCGGAACCGTCTCTAGCTTTAGCTACTAAAGAGAAATCTTCACCACCTAAAACCCTGTCTCTTAACTTCACACACCTATTATATGCTCTCAACGTATCTGCAGGCTCGGAGTTAGGCGCCACACTGATGAGGATGTGGCTAGCTCTAATTTCCTCTTGTTGTCTTTCGAATGCTTGAATCACTAATTCGTCAAGTAGGTCTACATCTATTAGGTAAGGCCTAGCAAGTTGCTTTCGATATCCAGCAAGTTCCGAAATGAATTCCGGAGCATCACCCATTCCTAGGGCTTCTGCTTCCATTACTTTAAGTTTGAATTTCACGAACAGGTCCATGTACTCGTCCAGAGCCTCCATAGTGACTATACTATCGCGATTATTCTTCCCATAAATGTGTTCGAAATCTGACAGACTTACGCTTTCGTTGCCTACTTCTAGGACTGTGGTTTGGGCTATAGCAATACTTGGATTGCACAATATGGCACAAATCGCTAATGCGATAAAACTTAATAATTTCATATTATCTAATACTGTAATTAGGGGCTTCTCTAGATATCATTACATCGTGTGGATGTGATTCCTTCATTCCCGCGTTAGTAATTCTTACGAATTGTGAATCCGACCTTAGAATTTTAAGATCAGCTGCGCCACAATATCCAAGTCCGGCTCTAAGCCCTCCTGCGATTTGGTACATAACCTCTTGCACAGTTCCTTTAAACGGGACACGACCGCTGATCCCTTCCGGTACTAATTTCTTAAGGTCATCTTCTGCGTCCTGAAAATATCTGTCTTTAGATCCTTTTTGCATAGCTTCAAGAGATCCCATTCCCCTGTAACCTTTAAATCTACGTCCTTCAAATATTATGGTTTCACCTGGGCTCTCGCCAGTTCCCGCAAGCATTGATCCCACCATAACAGTGTCTCCACCACCGGCGATTGCTTTCACAATGTCACCGGTATATCTAACTCCTCCATCTGCGATAACCGGAACTCCGGTTCCTTTCAATGCCTCTGACACATTCATGATAGCCGATAGCTGTGGCATACCAACACCAGCGATAATGCGTGTAGTACAAATCGATCCAGGTCCTATCCCCACCTTAACAGCATCAGCTCCAGCATCCACTAAAGCTAAAGCTGCTTCCGCTGTAGCTACATTTCCACAAACTACATCGACCTCTGGAAAAAGGCCCTTTACTTTTCTCACCACATCGATAACACCTTTACTATGACCGTGAGCGGTATCCACTATGATAGCATCTACTCCAGCATCAATCAAAGCCTGCATACGCTCAACTGTGTCAGACGTTACACCTACTGCTGCAGCTACTCTTAACCTGCCGAATTTATCCTTACAAGAAAGAGGAAATTCCGTGAGTTTTATTAGATCTCTATATGTAATGAGCCCTACTAGCTTTCCTTTTTTATCGACAACAGGTAGCTTTTCAATTCTATGCTCTCTAAGCATCTCTTCAGCCATCTCGAAATCATCACCGTTCTCGGTTACGATTAAGCTTTCAGAGGTCATCACCTCAGTTACTGGTCTAGCTCGATCTTTTTCAAACCTTAAGTCGCGATTCGTTACAATTCCCACAAGATCATTTTTATCACTTATCACGGGAATTCCTCCGATCTTATGCTCTCGCATTATATCTAGAGCATCTCCAACTGTTGCATGTCTCTCAAGAGTAACAGGATCTTGAATCATTCCGTTTTCTGAACGCTTTACCCTGCGCACCTCGTTTGCTTGCTGAGCTATAGTCATGTTCTTGTGAATCACACCTATGCCACCTTGTCTTGCAATTGCAATAGCCATTGCGCTTTCTGTGACAGTATCCATTGCAGCTGAAACGATAGGAACCTTAAGTTCAATATTCCTAGAAAACATAGCAGAAAGATTAGTATCTCTAGGGAGAACTTCCGAATAAGCCGGAACGAGAAGTACATCGTCGTAGGTTAAACCCTCACCGAAGAACTTTGCATCTGAAATAGGCATGTTTTCTAATTGAATCGTGTTACTCGCTTCTCCTCAGATAGTGCTTTAGCTACAATCTTTAGTTCCACGATTCGTGCAAAGGTAACAAATAATCAGGGCCTAAGTACTTGTATGGCTTGAGAAACCGTGTGCCACTTACCAGAACCATCGAGGACTCTAATCACTGCACTGTATACTCCATCGGGCACATCATTTCCATTTGAGGTCCCATCCCAACAAGAATTAACATTTTCAGATTCGAAAATTGTATCTCCCCAGCGAGATACAATTGACATCCTAAAGACGGGTTCACCGCCATCAACGCCCTCTGTTACAAACCCCAAACTAGACCCACCCATATCCCAAGGGAAGTAGTCATTTAACCCATCATCATTAGGAGTAAAGGCTGTTGGTATCCAAATCAAGGGATCTTCACTCAGACACACCTTATTAGATACAGATCCCTGAACGCCGTCTTCTGGGTTATTTGCTATAGCTATAATAGTGTAGCAGAAGTCGCCAGGTAGGTAGGTGAGGTCGCCCACGTAGTCCTCCGCGAAAAATTGTGATGAACTCTGTGAGCTTAATGGCGTAGCCACTTCAGTCCTAGT
>CAWVZZ010000101.1:0-7427 GCA_963934745.1 uncultured Flavobacteriales bacterium
CTCAGCACATCTATCACTACTATAAGGTCGAACCCCTCTTCGTACTTGTGGAAATCACTTGGAGTGAAACAGACCTCAATTCGATTGCGCTTAATTGTAGACAAATTATTTGATTTATGCTATTTTCAAAAAGGGAAATCGAACTACTTCAGCAGCAATATCCTTGTTGCGTATTCGTACTGCAAGTTCTGTACCCTTTGATGAACTTGAACTATCAATATATGCCATTCCTATTCCTATTCCTAGAGAAGGGCTCATAGTACCGCTAGTGACAGTACCTACAACTTCGCCATCCAAGTTAACTACTTCATAGCCTTTTCGGGGAATCCCTCTGTCAGTAATCTTAAGTCCTACGAGTTTACGTGGTGATCCATCAGTCTTTATTTGTTGAAGTAAGTCGCTATCAATAAACGCATTTGTGAATTTCGTAATCCATCCTAATCCAGCTTCAATTGGATTAGTTGTTTCATCGATATCATTACCATATAAGCAGAATCCCATTTCCATTCTAAGTGTGTCGCGAGCTCCAAGCCCACACGGAGTGACTCCACTGTCTATCAAAGCATCCCAAACCCTTCCCGCTGAGTCGTTAGGTATGTATAGTTCAAAGCCCCCTGAGCCAGTGTATCCTGTTGCGGAGATGATGCAGGTTGCACCTAAAACTTTGCCCTTACTAAAGGTGTAATATTTCAAATTTTCAGGATCCCGTTCTCCCTCATCCATAAGAGGCTTAAGTGCTGCAACAGCTTTCGGGCCTTGTAACGCGATTAATGCCCATGAGTCAGAATTGTCTACGATACTAACTTCAAATCCGCCCTCAGTTGCTTTTTCATTTACCCATCCCCAGTCCTTGTCTTTGTTTCCAGCATTCACGACTAATAGGTAGCTGTCTAGGGAAAAGCGATAGATAAGAAGATCGTCTACAATGCCGCCCTTGCCGTTTGGCATGCAGCTGTATTGAATCTTCCCATCAATAAGAGTGCTTACGTCATTAGTGGTAATGTGTTGTATAAAGGCCAAAGCATCCGGTCCATCGACATTAAATTCACCCATGTGACTCACGTCAAACATACCCACGTTATTTCTTACAGATAAATGTTCGTCCCGCAAACCCGCATAAGAAACAGGCATAGCAAAGCCGGAGTATTCAACCATTTTTGCTCCTAGAGCTTCATGTTGGTTAAATAGTGCAGTCTTAATTAATTCTGACATTCTTTAGAAATAAATGAGCGACAAAGATAACTCCTTACTTCATCTTCACATTATCCGACCACCATCTTTTCACTTCCGGACCGCCGTGAAACAATGCGTCTAAGATTGAAAGACCACTGATAAAACCATTCCTGTCTTCAAATACTTGTGGGTATGGTTTGTAATCCCAAAGTTCATCCGAGAATACTCCCTTTATTCTAAGGTCTCGCTGATCAGTATTAATATACTCATTACTGAACTCCACCTCGCGAACACCTAATTCCTCTTTAATCCAGGCTAAAGTTTGAAGATTAAATTCTAGTAATGATTGATTTGGGTTCCCATACTTCTTAATCAAAGTAAATAAGGTGTCCTCAAAGTGCTCGTAAAACGGAGCAGACCCGTAGGCCGTTTTCAGATGCTTGATTAAAAACTGGGGACTCATTTGGTCTGTGAAAACAATATCCTCTAAAAGCCTAGAATTCGCAGAACGTCTGTTAACAGGGAGAGTTAACTCCCATCTACCGTTAGAGTTAGCTAGGATTATCCTGTTGCGTATGGATTGTTTTACGTAGTTTTCGTGAACGTCAACGACAGCGCCATAGCCTCCATACGCTATGTGAAACCAAGCAATAGGAGGGAATGGGCATAAAGGCAAGACCATTTACTTCACGGATTTAAACATCCTGTTCCAGCGGATCTTTGATTCGCCGTGTTGGGCCATATTCTGTTTACTGAACCATGTGAAAGATGCGCAACCGATTACGTGGTCTTCAGGGATAAAACCCCACATTCTAGAATCGGCAGAATTATGTCTGTTATCTCCCATCATCCAATAGTAGTCTTGTTCGAAAGTGTACGTTTTCGTCAATTCGCCATCAATTCTAACACCTTCTTCACTGATGTCTAAGTCGTGGCCTTCGAAAAAGCTGATGACACGTGAGTACATGTCGATGTTTCTCTGGTTGAGTTCGATGGTGCGACCAGCTTCAGGAATGTAAATAGGTCCCAAATTGTCGGGAGTCCATTCCTTAAACTCTTCTAGGTTCGTGTTCGGGAACATATGAAGCCCGCCTTTATATCGATCTTTTTCCATAACAACTACGCTAAGGCTTAGGCCAGATTCTTCAAGAATTTCCTTCTCGTTTTTAGTCAAATAAATGATAGTGGCATAACCGTCTGGGGTTTGTTCCATATAAAGATTCTTCCTGCCGCTTCTGTCTGTTTGGATGATAAAGTCCAAATCAGTTAAGTCCAACAAGCTTCTTATTTTAAGTATTTTACCCTGGTTTAATATTACGACCTTGTACTCGTGTTGAAGGTGTTCGGGATTCTCAATGGCTTTGCCATTTATGTGAAGTTGTCTGTTAACAACGGATAGTGAATCACCGGGTAACCCCACACACCTCTTTACATAGTTTTCTTTCTTATCTAAAGGCCTAGCCTGTAGGCCAGGACTTTTAGAAAGTTTATATCTAGCTTTTCTAAGATATTTCTCTGGGTTTTCTGAGTATGTACTCACAGATCTTCCAGCTTCTTCGATGGCCAGGTTGCGCAACTTCTCATAGTAGTTGTGTCCGACTAGGCTTACACTCGTGATGGCAGTGTCTCCGGGAGGAAAACTGAACACGACAGCGTCATAACGTTCAACTTTCCTGATGCCAGGCAGTCTCGTGTACGGTAGTGAAAACCACGAAGTGTAGCTCTTTGTTAGTGTCCTCGGTAGTACGTTGTGAATGAATGGTACTGTGAAAGGTGTCTGGGGAACTTTAGGTCCGTAGGTGATTTTATTTACATATAGATAATCGCCCACTAGCATGCTTCCCTCCATTGATCCTGTAGGAATAGTAAATGTTTCGAATGTGTAGGTGCGCACAACAGAGGCTACTATTATAGCCCATAGTATCGCTTCTCCCCATTCTCTAACTGTGCTTTTTTTCTTCCAAACTCTAGGTCCCACATATTCTTCATCACTCATAGCAAGCTGTGCTAACCCTAGCCATGGGAGGGCACCCATAATCAACTGCTCTTTCGTGGACCTTTTGCCGAAGACTATCCCTAGCTCCACGTGCATTATCGTTAGCATAATGAGGTTTATGCCTGGGAAAAGTAAGAATATCACCCAGTACCAAGGTCTCCCATTCAATTTTAGAATAGCTAGCGAGTTCAAAACAGGTACATAGCCATGCCATGCAGTTCCTCCAGATCTTTTAATCAGAGCAGGCACGAAAATCAAATGTTCAAGGCAGATTAATGCCAGTAATAACCAGGGGATTAAGCTCATTATAAATCTCTTATCATATCATTCATAGTGTAAATACCAGAAGCATTATTCTTTTTTGCTTCTATCAACCAACTTGCGGCAAGTGCTGCTCCTCGTGCAAATCCCAAACGTGATTTAGCTTCATGTGTAAGAACGAGTTTGTCGACATCAGACTCCCAAATTAACTCATGTTTTCCTATCACTTCACCTTCTCGAATAGATTCTATGTTAAGGTTTGCTAACCCTCCAGCCTCTTCAACCTCAGAAGCCAAGGTTATAGCGGTACCACTAGGTTTGTCGAGTTTGTGTATATGATGTGTCTCGGATATAGAAGGGGTGTATTGTGGGAACTTGTCTAATGATTGAGTCATTAGACAGGCTAGCTTATTCATCAAGTGCACGCCTATGCTGAAATTAGTTGCGTGAAACACATAGCCGTTGTTATCGGATACGCACTCGGTTAATTTACTCATTTTATCATGCCATCCTGTAGTTCCTATTACTACTGGAAGGCCAGATTTTATACAGGCCGTGGTGTTATGAAGTGCAGTAGAAGGGGTGGAGCTTTCAAGCACGATATCTGCGCCCCAGCTAGAGGGATGAAGTCGGTCACCTTTCCCAATTCTAGCAACCACTTTACCTCCAGCTTCTTCCCAAGCTCTACCAACGGCCTTTCCCAGCCTGCCGTTTCCAACGATAGCTAAATTCATTTGTGAATCTTTTTATTTCCCAATGTGATATTCAAACCTAGCTGCCAAGGTTCAAACCTAGTTTGAGGCGGAATTACATGAAAGCTAAGATCTTCACTAGAATCAAAAAACCTCATGTGTGCATCAACGTTCGCGTCTACAATCTGAAGCAAATATATCCCCACGAAACTTAGGTAAGATAAATCTCTATATCTCCTAAACAAATACGTGCCGTTTTCTAGATCATCAACTGAGTATAAATTCCCATTAGTATCTACAAGATAACTCGTGGTGTATGGGTCATCATCTGTTTCATAAATCCACCCTTGCTTGAACTGATTCATTTGCATAGTGTTGTCGCATATGAAAAAGACACTTGTAGCAAGGGCTCCCCAAACAATAGGCGCTTTCCAATACTTCCTGTTTATCAACTGGCCAGAACCCGGAATGCACGCCGCCCATCTAGTGGTGTTTTTAATTCGAATCTCGTTTTCACTCAAGGGAGCATCTTTAGCTTCCAATTGTTGAGAAAGTCCTGACAGGTTGATAGTGAAAAAAGCGATACACGCTAATAAAGCACCCCTAGTAATAACATTTGCGGAGATGGACATTACGATGTGCCTGTAAGCTTATCGAGTAAATCTTGTAGCTGTTTCTTATTCTTAAAATGAAATTCAACACGGCCTCCACCGAGACTGTCTTTTTTAAGAGAGACTCCTTCTGGGTAGCGAATTCTCAGTGTATCAACATCTTGAATTTCATCGTCAGTTAAAGCGGGAATTAAAAGTCTGGTCTTTGGGAGGAGTTTTTTACGTCCTCCATCCTTCTTACACAGTTCTTCGGTCTGTCTTACGCTAAATTTCTGAGAAATGGCTAGATTCATTATTAGGATCTGGCGTTCAGAATTATTCGAAATGCCTAGAAGTGCTTTCGCGTGGCCCTGTGACAATGTTTTTTTAGCTAACTCCAACTTCACCTCCTCTGGAAGTTCTAATAACCGTAGTTGATTTGAGACTGAAGCTCTGGCCTTTCCTACTAGCGTTCCTATCTCACTATGACTTAATCCACACTCGTCTTGAAGTCTTTTATATGAAGTTGCTACTTCAATAGGGTTAAGGTCTTCCCGCTGTACATTTTCAACAAGCGCCATTTTCAGAAGTTGCTGATCGTTTGCTATTCGAACATATGCAGGAATCTCCTCTAAACCAGCCTTTTGACTAGCTCTAAAACGTCTTTCGCCAGAAATTATCTGATATTTAATAGCACTCAGCCTTCTGACTGTAATTGGCTGAATAATTCCTAGTTCCTTTATACTTGAGACTAAACTACCCATAGCCTTATCATCAAATGTTCGCCTAGGCTGCTCTTTGTTCGGTTGAATAAATCCGATAGGTATCATAGCAATTTTGCTAGATGATTTACTGTTATTTCTGGTGTTGCTAGATTTTACAGGTAAAGGTGATACCCAGGTATCATTGTTATCTATTTGTGCTGAGATGGGATTATTCTTCAAAGAAGAACTGTAGTCGTCAAAATGTGACATATCACCGATTCCTCTGCCCAGTCCGCCAGAGTTTTTTGCAGGTTTTTCAGAACCCCTTGGTGTATGAGAAATAGATGGAGACATTATTTAGCCTAAAAGATCAGTTAAGAATTTCTCATCATCTCTAAGTAAGGTTAGTTCATTTTTCTGAAGAACTTCTCTCGCTAGATTTAGATAGTTAACAGAGCCTTTGCATGTCGCATCGTGAATGATAATAGATTCACCATGACTTGGTGCTTCTCCTAACCTGGTGTTTCTGTGAATTACAGTATCTAGAACGAGGTCTTGGAAGTGAATTCTAACTTCCTCAATAACTTGATTAGCTAGCCTTAATCTCGTGTCATACATAGTGAGAAGTATACCTTCAATACTAAGCTTTGGATTCAGCTGTCCCTGGATAATCTTGATTGTGTTAAGTAATTTACCTAAGCCTTCAAGAGCGAAATATTCACATTGAACAGGAATCATTACAGAGTCAGCTGCTGTGAGAGCATTTAGAGTTACTAATCCTAAGCTTGGAGCGCAGTCAATAATGATAAAATCGTAGTCGTCCTTTATCGTTTCTAAAGCAACCTTCAATCGATCCTCTCTCGCTTCGACATCCACCAGCTCTATCTCTGCTCCAATAAGATCTAGATTAGAGGAAAGTATATCGAGATTAGGAGTCGTGGTAGACTCAATCGCCGATGCAATGTCAACTTTTCCAAGCAACACTTCGTAGGTTCCGTTAGTGTCTCCATAAGAATCGACGCCTATTCCACTTGTGGCGTTAGATTGAGGGTCGGAATCAATAAGCAGAGTTTTATATTCAAGAACACCTAAGCATGCACTAAGGTTAATAGCTGTAGTAGTTTTCCCTACTCCGCCTTTTTGGTTTGCAATAGCAATAATCTTACCCATTTCCCGAATTTGTTATATGTATTAAAGCACAGTAAAGTCTATTGCTAAGATAGAATTAGATACTCTGCCTAATAGGTAAAGTTGTACACACAAAAGCCCACGAGAATAGGCTGTTCAGGATGATTTAGGTTAGTAAGTTGTGGAAAAAGCAAGCTCCGTGAAAGTGCTTAATCTGATAGATTATAAAATTGAATATCTACAGGTCTTCAAATTGCACTTCGTCATCAGAGCTTTCTGCTTCGTCATCAGAGCTTCCTTTGATAGGGTAGTCATTGCTTGACTCTTCAGTTGAGTTGTCATCAGAATTGTCGCCTGCGCTCTCGCTTTTACTTTCGCTAGACTCATCTTCTACTTTATCGCTTGACTTATCAGATGAGTCATTTCCATCAGCACTGCGCGTTTCATCCTGAGCTTTTCTTTCAGCGATAGGGTCTCTGAAATCACCTGAAGCCATTAGCTCTTTGATTTTATCTGTAGCGTCGATAAATCCATCCTCGAACTTCTCGAAATCCTCACGGTATAGAAAAAGCTTATGCTTGTGGTAGTTTACATTGCCGTCATTATCAAAGTTCCTCTTCGATTCGGTTATAGTCATGTAAAGATCCTTCCCTCTAGTTTCTTTTACATCAAAGAAATATGTGCGTTTTCCTGCTCTCACACGAACTGAGTACAACTCCTCTCTGTTCTCATTAGCATTATCTGACATCTTCTGTACTTTTTAATTTGTCCGCCTAAGTTAGTTAAAATTCCTCTAGCGATTTAAGTAAATTGTTCCGTTTTTTGTGCGAGGGTATCCAATTTGATCTACCCAAACAGCCTCAAAAAGATACATACCATTAGG
>CAWVZZ010000102.1:0-7231 GCA_963934745.1 uncultured Flavobacteriales bacterium
TTGTGATAGTACAGCAACCTTGGATCTTACGATTAATCAGCCTACGAGTTCATTAAGTTCAGCCATTTCTTGTGTTGAGTATATGTGGAATGGTGTGACTTACACGTCTTCAGGTTCGTACGATTTTATGTCTTTGAACTCTGTAGGTTGTGATAGCACTGCGACGTTAGATCTTTTAATCACTGTAGATCCAAATGATACATACATTATTATGCAAGTTTGTAATGAATTTGTTTGGAATGGAGAGACATACACAGAAAGTGGTGAGTATGAGTACACTTCTGTGAACATGTATGGGTGTGAGAGCACTACGTATTTGAGCTTAGAAGTGTTTTATGATAATGTGTTTATTCCCAATGCTTTCACTCCAGATAATGATGGGGTTAACGATGCGTTTTTTGTTGATGGAGCACAACTGGATTGGTTCAGGCTTGTGATATATAACAGGTGGGGTGAGCAATTGTTTTATACTGAGGACCAAACCCAGGTCTGGGACGGCACCTACAATGGTGGTTACCATCTTTGCCAGGACGGAGTGTATGCTTGGCACGTTAGTTATAGATGTATGGACGAGTATTATGAGAAGTTAGGCCAAGTCACTCTCATTAGGTAAGCTGTTGGTTGTCGTCACCACGATTTGGTTTAGATAGAAAAACGAAACCTAAAGCAACCAACTGCCACTTTTTTTTGTTATTTACTTATATAATACCAAACATACTTAATTGACTCAGAATGAAATGGAATATAATTAGCAAGTTATTTGTAATGATTTTCGTTTTAGCTATTAATAGTTTGGACCTAGTAGCACAATTTCATCACTTTGAATATGTTAAACAGAAAGATAATTCTCCTACTATCACTAATGATGGCTCTGTATGGATGGAGTTACAACCAGGCGCTTTAGACGATGTTAGAAATAATCATGAGCCATTACTTTTATGGGATGTAAATATTCCTGGCGAAGGAACGGTTACTATTACTTTACTAGAATCTTGCCCATTTCAAGAGTCTATTCCATTTGGTAGGAGAGTAGAGGGTGAAAATGGAGGCGTGACGGTGGAAGAGGACTATCATAAAACCAAATTAAAATCATATGATCTCACAGGCCCGAGTATTGGTGGGTCAATGGTTATTTCAGAGACTATCATCCTAGCTTCAATTAGATATAAAGGGAGATTATTTGAATTACGACCGGTGAACCAGAAGGTTTCGCTTCAGGATTATGTTCTCTTTGATGTAAATGAGAGCAAGGTAAAAAGTAGCTTCACATGTGCAGCAGATGAACTTTCTCGAAACCAACTTTCAGGAAAATCATTAGTAACAGACCCGTTGAGTCCACAGTCAGAATCAGTTTTGGACTGCGTGGAGATAGGAATTGATATAGATAAATACACATTCGATACTTTTAGTAATTGTGAGAATGCTATTGATTGGGCACTAACTATTCTAGTAGGGGTTGATGAGATATACAGAACCGAGTTGTCTGATTTAATCACCCTCCAAGCTTCTTATATAAATATTTGGGAGGTTACAGATCCTTATTCTGCATTTGTTGAGGATTTCGGTCCGATGTTAGATGAACTTAGAAATACCTGGATGATAGACCCTATTCTGTCTGCAGCCAATCACGATCTTATTCATTTAATGACGAAGCGATCAAATACAGGTACAGGAGGCGTGGCGTGGTTAGGAGGGGTTTGTAATAGTTATGGAGTTGGGTTCAGTAGTTATTTAGATAATAACACAACCACTACGTTACCTAACTACACGTGGAATCTAGACGTTGTTACTCATGAAATCGGTCACAATTTCGGTGCTAATCATACACACTGGTGTGGCTGGCCTGGGGGACCTATTGATAACTGTGGAGATTTTGAAGGACCGTGTGGGGATTATGTAAATAATCCAACTGCTCAGGTAGGAACCATAATGAGTTATTGTCATGCTATATCTGGTGGGTCAAAGACTTTGGTTTTTCATGATATAGTAAAAACGTACGGACTTATACCTTCACTAAATGGTGATGGCTCGTGTCATGGTGATTGTGCTGGGATAGTTACTTCTTGTGGGTCTTATGGATGTACCGATTCTTCGTCCTGTAATTATGACCCTGATGCAGTAAATGATGATGGTTCTTGTGGTGATTTCGATGTTTGTGGAGTCTGTGTGGGAAATGGTAGTTCTTGCACAGGTTGCACAGATGCTTCGGCGTGTAATTTCGATATTGATGCAACGATAAATGATGGAGGGTGCATATATCCACCATTAGGATTTGCATGTGACTGTGCTAGTTATATCGATGTGTCGGCATCCCTTTCGGGTTCGGATTTTCAAGAATTTGAATTTACCGGCGTGGGCACTTTGACTAGCTTTGATTTGACTGTGGTATTTAATAATCCTTCTAATGGAGGTAGTTGGCCTGGAGATATGATGATTGAGATTATCTCACCAGAAGGCAATTGTGCTTCCTTTGGTGGATACGATGTTAACTCCATGTGTTTAGATGGATCATTCTCTTTTCCAGGTGAGTGGAATGTCACTGCGAGTGGAACTTATTATTCGTCCTTCATTATTAGTGCTTCTGCTATAACCGGAGACGGAGTTTGGATTATGAGAGTTACTAATGCTTGGACGACGTCTTCAGTTGTTGATTATGAATTATCAGCTGTTATCGGCGGAGTGTGCAGCGGCCCGCCCGCAGAGCCTGGATGTATGGATGAGGTTGCCTGTAACTATAACTTCACGGCAACAATCGACGATGGTTCATGTGAGTTTACATCATGTAGTGGATGCACTGATGTGGATGCATGTAATTACTTATCTGAAGCAATCATTGATGACGGAACTTGTGAATTTGAAAGTTGCTTATGTCTTGAAGACATAAATCAAGATGGGATTATTTCTGTAGCAGATCTACTACTAATGTTAGGCGAGTTTAGTTGTCAAAACTCATGCAACGCAGATATTAATTCTGACGGGGTCGTGTCTGTAGAAGATTTACTCTTACTTCTTGCAGCCTTCGGCCAATCCTGTTAATTATTTAGCTAAGTACCAGTCTACGGTCTTTTCTAAGCCTTCTTCAAATGTAACACTAGGCGCCCATCCTAGTTCTGATGTGAGTTTCGTTGCGTCTATTGCGTACCTAAGGTCGTGTCCGGCTCTGTCTTTCACAAATGTGATTAAGCAGTCAGAAGTCCCTGTTTCTCGTCCTAATTTTCTATCAACTATATTAATCAACAATTTAATTAGGTCTATGTTTTTCCACTCGTTAAGTCCTCCGATGTTGTACGTGTCGCCAGTTCTGCCAGAATGTAAAATCAGATCTATAGCTTCAGCGTGATCTTCTACGAATAGCCAATCTCTTACGTTAATCCCCTCACCATAAATAGGCAGATCTTTCCCTTCGACTATGTTGTTAAGCATGAGTGGGATTAACTTCTCAGGATACTGGTGTGTACCGTAATTATTCGAGCAGTTGCTTATGATGACAGGTAGGCCGTATGTGTGGTGATATGCACGCACTATGTGGTCACTTGATGCTTTGGAAGCACTGTATGGACTTCGGGGGTCGTATGCTGTTTCTTCTGTAAATAAACCTTCACTTCCTAGGGATCCATATACCTCATCTGTAGAAACGTGGTAGAAGAGTTTGTTGTCAAAATAAGTGCCCCAAGATTCAAGAGCAGCGCCTAATAAAACGGCTGTCCCTAAGATATTCGTTTCCAGAAATGTGGTGGGGTTGGATATGCTTCTATCTACGTGGCTTTCTGCTGCGAGATGAATGACGGCATCGAAGTTATGGGTGATGAATAATTCACCCACTAGAACCTTGTCGCAGATATTTCCGTGAACGAAAGTGTATCTACGTGATAATTCTGCATCGGAGGTTATATCCTCTAGGTTAGATAAATCACCCGCATAGGTCAGGGCGTCTAGGTTTACAATCTCAACCTCAGTGTGAGTGTTAAGCAAGTGACGAATTACATGAGAACCTATAAATCCAGCTCCACCTGTGACTAATATTTTAGAAAATGTTCTCATATTAATGTTTCAATTAATGACTATAGACTCCAGTAGTCTAGGTCCTTTATTTTATTTCTAAAAATACCTTTTACATCAACAAACACTCCTTCGCCTCCGTCCATTAACTGTTTAAAGTCCTCTTCTTTCATTGAAGCATATTCGCTGTGATTTACTGCGACGATTACTGCGTTATACACATTTTTTTCTGGCTCATCTAAAAGTGTTATTCCGTATTCGAAATTCACCTCGGAAGAATTAGCATGAGGGTCCACCACATCAACAGAAACATTAAACGATTCTAGCTCACGAATCACATCGATTACTTTCGTGTTTCGGATATCCTCAACATTTTCTTTAAATGTGATTCCCATAACTAGAACTCTTGCGCTTAAGGCACTTACTCCACGAGAGAGGATTTTCTTAACGGTTTGTTTCCCGACATAGAACCCCATGCTGTCGTTTACGTACCGTGCGGAATTAATGACCTTTGCATGGTAGCCGAGTTTGTTTGATTTCCAAGTGAGATAGTAGGGGTCTATTCCTATACAATGTCCACCTACGAGTCCGGGTTTAAATGGAAGGAAATTCCACTTCGTCCCTGCAGCTTCTAGGACTTCATATGTGTTGATGCCTACTCTTCCGAAAATAATGCTCAACTCGTTCACGAGTGCGATATTCATATCGCGCTGTATGTTCTCGATAATCTTTGAAGCTTCAGCAACTTTTATGCTGCTAACTTTATGTGTTCCAGCTTCGACAACTAACTCGTAAATTTTGGAGATTACTTCAAGCGACTCTTCATCACAAGCTCCCACTACTTTGACTATTGTTGATAGCGTATTTACCTTATCACCTGGATTAATTCTTTCTGGACTGTACCCGACTTTAAAATCTTTACTATAGTCCAAACCACTTTCACTCACTAACACAGGCACACAGTCTTCTTCAGTACAACCGGGATATACAGTGCTTTCGTACACTATGTAATCCCCTTTCTTAAGAACTGAGCCTAAAATTTTAGAGGCTTTCAATAGTGGCCCCAGGTCCGGCTGTTGTGAGGGATTAATGGGAGTAGGAACTGCTACGATGTGAAAGTCTGCGCCTTTTAAATCATCAGAATCACTAGTGAAAGTTATATCGCAGCCCTCGAAATCCTCACTACTCAATTCCCCAGAAGGATCCACACCGTTCTTCATCTTCTCCACTCTATCAGGGTTGATGTCGAATCCTATCACCTTGACTTTTTTAGCAAAGGCCAAAGCAATAGGCAGACCCACATACCCTAACCCCAACACGCTTATGCTAGCCTTTCCTTCTATGATTTTTTCGTACATCATCAAATCAACTTATTTGAGTAATATTCTCATCAGAGTCAATTCTAAAAACTTCACCAGATTCTGAACACGTAGCATTGCCGTCTTCGAATATTAATTTACTTCCGTGAGGGGACATCCAGCCAGATCTGCGGGCTGGATTCCCCACCATGATTGAATAGGGGAGGGCCGATGACGTGAGCACGGCTCCTGCACCGATGAAGGCATGTGTTCCTACGGTTATGCCGCAGAGTATGGTGGCGTTAGCTCCTATGGTGACACCGTCCTCTACTGTAGTCGGTGCATAGGCGTCACGTCTGTTAACTGAGCTGCGTGGATTGATCACGTTCGTGAATACGCAACTGGGGCCTAGGAAAACGTCGTCGCCAAGTGTGACGCCTGAGTACAGGCTTACGTTATTCTGAATTTTACAGTTCGAACCGATAGTTACGTCAGCGGCTATGAATGAGTTTTGGCCCAGGGATGAGCCTGTACCGAGCCGTGCTCCGGACATGACATGACAGAAATGCCAAACCTTGACGCCATCCCCCAGGTGGGCGCCCTTGTCAACTACGGCAGTTTCGTGTATGTATGGTGGGTTGCTCAAACCTAGTGTTACTTGAGTTCGTTGATGGGGCGACGGCCTACGCTATGGTAAGTGAATCCGTGGGTTATCATTTTATCGAGGTCGTAGAGGTTACGGCCGTCGAAAATAGTGGGGGATGACATGATGGTTTTCATCTTGTCGAAGTTAGGGTTGCGAAAGGCTGCCCATTCTGTACAAATCAGGAGTGCATCACATCTTTCGAGGGCTTCCATTGATCGTTTCGCGTACTTGACGGAATCGCCTAGAACGAGTCGGATGTTATTCATCGCTTCAGGATCATAGACTGTGATGTCGGCGTTCTCTTTTATCAGTTCAGCTAATATATCGAGGGAAGGTGCTTGACGAATGTCGTCAGTTTCTGGTTTAAATGATAGTCCCCAAACAGCAATCTTCTTCCCTGCCAGCGAGCCCTGAAAATGCTCTCTCATGAGGGGGAGCATTAGTAGTTTTTGGCGTGCGTTAACATCCATAACACTTTTGAGAATACTGAATTCACATCCTACGTCTTCACCTGATTTATGAAGCGCCTGAACGTCTTTAGGAAAGCAACTGCCTCCATACCCCATGCCGGGAAATAGAAATCTAGGTCCTATCCTGGTGTCAGTTCCAATTCCACGACGAACCATATCCACATCTGCTCCAACCTCTTTACAGTAATTAGCCACCTCATTCATGAACGTAATTTTAGTGGCTAGGAAAGCATTTGAAGCATATTTAGTTAGTTCCGCACTTTTCTCATCCATGAAAATCATTCGGTTTCCCTGTCTCATGAACGGCTTGTAAAGCTCCTCCATGAGTTTCTTTGCCCTCGGGCTAGATGTTCCGATAACCACTCTGTCTGGCTTCATGAAGTCATCGACAGCATATCCCTCCCTTAAAAACTCCGGGTTGGATACAACATCAAATTCAACGTCGGTTTTCGACCTGATCACGTCTGAAATCCTATCGGCTGTTCCCACAGGCACCGTACTTTTATCTACAATAACAGTGTAATCTTCGATTAAATCTCCAAGATATTCAGCTACTTTCATAACATACTGTAAGTCAGCTGAACCATCCTCACCAGGAGGGGTGGGGAGAGCTAAAAAAACTATAGGAGAAGATTTCACTGCAGAGGCTAGGTCTGTAGTAAAAGAGATGCGTTCTGCTTCGATATTCCTAACGAGTAGGCTTTCGAGGTGAGGTTCGTAGATGGGTACTTTTCCATTCTCCATCATTGCGATCTTTTCCTTGTCGATATCGACACAGATAACCCTGTTGCCCGATTCCGCAAGACAAGTACCTGTTA
>CAWVZZ010000103.1:0-7174 GCA_963934745.1 uncultured Flavobacteriales bacterium
GCTTAATTGCTTTGATTCGTAGCAGAAATTCAGCTACCTTACGTTGATTCTCACCACTATTCGACATGGAACAAAGGTACGTTGTATTTATGCTGAACCGCCGCGTAACTTTTTACGAATCGGCAACTGAAATCTCTCCTAAAGAAGGCGGGACTTTGATTTTTTGGAATCCCGATAAAAAGCAGTTACAGGATCTAACAAAACTATTTAAAAACAATCCGGACATAAGAGAAGTGGACCTTTACAGCGATGATGTGGAGAAAATGTGGATGACGTTTTGCATGAATTATTTCGAGGTCGTTTCCGCTGGTGGTCTTGTTACAAACCAAAGAGGAAACGCATTATGGATAATGCGAAATCGACATTGGGATCTACCTAAGGGAAAGGTCGAACGTGGTGAAAAACTTGAAGCTGCAGCACTAAGAGAAGTTAATGAAGAAACTGGAATTACTGGTCTAAAGATCACTGGAGACATAACTGCAACATACCATACCTATGAAATTGATGGAGTGGTTCATTTAAAAACAACTTTTTGGTATAGCATGGAACATTCCGCAGGCGACTCCACCGGAGTACCTCAGGCTATAGAGGGTATCACTGAAGTAAAATGGATGCCTTTACCTGTACCTGAAAAGGTCTGGGAATCGACTTATGGCAGTATCCGAATCGTTGTAGAAACGGCTATGGCTAACATAACCGAAGAGTATTAAGCATAGCTCAAAACTAGTGCGGGAACGAACGCGCTCACATCACCATCATTAGCCATTATTTCTCTCACCACCGTTGAAGAAATATGTGCGTATTGCGGTGAAGTAAACAATATCGTCGTTTCAAGAGAGCTGTCCAGGCTTTTTGTCATTTGGGCAATGGTACTCTCGTACTCAAAATCAGCTACATTCCTCACACCTCTTAACATCCATTTCGCATCCACGTTCTTACAAAAAGCAGCAGTCAAACCCTCGAATGATTGAACTCTAACGTTAGTTAAATCGGCAAACACCTTCTCCAACATCTCGACTCTTTGCGCAGTTGAGAATCGATATTTCTTAGAGGTATTAACCCCTACCCCTATGACAATCTCATCAAAAAGCATAGCGGCTCTTCTAACAACATCCTCATGTCCTAGTGTAATGGGATCAAAAGATCCTGGAAAGACTGCTCTTCTCATATGCCGAAGTTAAATGAAGTTTAGCAAATTTTTCAAAACTGGAAAAAACTAAAATTCACATGTCCGTATTTACGTCTTTCCACAAACCCCTTATCTCCTTCGAATGATACCGATTCACCATGCTCTAAAACGAACATTCCGTCTTCTGCTAAAACACCAGACGCCTGCACTTCAGATGGTATCTCACGAATTCGATCTAAATCATAAGGAGGGTCCGCAAACACGAAATCACACTTCATGGATGAACGCTCTAGAAACTTGAACACATCAGTACTTACCACTACAAATTTCTCAAATCCAAACTCCTTATACGTGCTTTTAATATATCCAACAGCACGTTTATCCAATTCTACAGCCGTTACAGACATGGCTCCTCTACTTGCGCATTCCATCCCTACTATGCCTGTGCCAGCAAACAAATCAAGTACTACCGCTCCTTCTAATTCTACCCTAGTTCTCAATAAATTACACAACCCCTCTCTTGCAAAATCTGTAGTCGGCCTGCCTTTAAAACCCTTCATGGTTCCTAGCCTTCTACCCCTCCAATCTCCACCTGTTATTCTCACGATGCAATTTCTTTCAGGCCTGACCACTCAGAATCCTCATCAACTTCAACTTCAGTAAAAAATTTAACTAACTCGCACTTAAGGCCCAAACCGTTCTCTCCTGACACCTTCACAAAAACATCTTCGGGCTGTACGCCGTCCCTATGCATTGCGTTAACTATATTATAAAGTATTGACTCCGGATGAGATGACGATGTCGTTCCTGTATAACAAGCGGCACCATCTTTAGCGGCAATAATATCCGAACCATTATTTCCGGCATCAACCACCACGACCCACTTACCCGGTAAGGAACGAGATCTTACTACTGCTAATTCCATCATCACTGCAGATTGGGATTTAGCTATAGCCTGGGGAAAAGCATCCGTTACCGAAATATCCCATTCATCATCAAGCCCTTCAATAATTACTGGCTCGCCCTCAACAGCTTCGAGGTGTGTGACCCTTGTTTTATATGTTTCTGAAGTAGAATTGTGAAGTGTAAACCACTTTTTCGCCATCTCTACATCTTCGTCTATCACAACAGAGGGCATCATCGTATTAAGAGCAAATCGTCTTGTGTACCTAATGTCATTAACGGATTTATACCTACTGTGTAGGAATCTCACCACTTCAGGCAGCATTGAAAGCTGTCTTACTTCCCTCTCCCCAAACATCCAAACCCCTTCAGTATTAACAGAACCCCACTGCACGACTTTACCATCCCACCTTAGCAATAACTGTATGGTAGTAGTTGCGCCAGTGCTAGTTGCGCCAGTGCTAGTTACGCCAGTTTCCATCTGTGTGAGCTTCGGTTAACGACCCGAAACTAAGAGTGTCTTTCTTAACTCTATCCCTTCCGAATGGTGTCGGGTCTTGTACAAAGATGGTCGGCTGCCATAAACCACCAATTTCAACAACTGATGTTTTCATGCGGAATCTCTCGCCTGTTCTAGGGTTGAATTGCATAGCCTTCATATTGAAAGTAGGTAGTTTTTTCTCTGCTCTAATATCTCCCGTTAAATTCTCGGCGTAGAAACTTGTATAAATAGTGTCTCTGATTTTATATACACTGTTATCTTCTTCAATAAGAGATAATAAGTCATCTGCATGTATTTCTAAATCTGTGGAAATAGAATCCAAATCCACTTGCTTAATAATGTACCCCATTTCAATACTTCTCTGTTCATTCAAAGTGTCGTGAAAAGAACCCATATTAAAAGTAACTGGCATAACATTTTCGTATGCAAATGCTTCAAGGATTGTAAAATCCTGCGCATAACCACCGTAAACAGACTTATGAGCGGTCTGAATCTCACGGATATCCTTAAGGCTTTGGACCGTAACCGACTGAACTTCAAGCTTTGTCTCTTGGAAACCCATTTCCTCAAAGACAGAATAGCACACGCCTATCACTAGACCTAGCGAAGCGACAATACCTACAATCACTATCCCAGTGTATTTTCTGGAATTAAGCTTGTTGAGCATTTCTGGTAGAGCTATCACTCCTACGATAATCAGTGCCAAACCAGCAAATAGCATGGCTAATGGCTGGCTCTCTAACCCATCACCTCTTAAGCCATTAAGATAAAGTCCTAATGAAAACAAGCCTACTACTAATAATAGCGCTGAGATTAAATACTTACTGATATCGTACTTCATTTATTCGTCTTTAAGAGTCACGAATTTACAACAATCATAGTCTTATCACATGTACCTTACAGGCTAATGTCTAACTCTCCATCAAAAGAACTTGCTACAGAACTCAGGGATAACTTCCCCCACACTCCGACACCGGGACAGGACAGACTTATCGATGCCTTTTCTAAATTTTTAGTTTCCGAAAAACCCAAATGCACGCTGATCATTAAGGGTTATGCTGGAACGGGGAAGACAACGTCAATCGGAGCGATAGTGCGTACGTTGAAAGCAAACCGAACATCGTATGTGTTGCTCGCCCCTACGGGCCGGGCGGCTAAGGTGATGTCGTCGTATAGTGGTGTAGGGGCGTCGACAATACATAGGAGAATCTATGTGGGCTCAAATTCTAAGGATGGCTCCGCTAGCTACAAACTAGGAGTGAATAGGCTCAAGAACACTGTCTTTATAGTTGACGAAGCATCGATGATCGGTGAAAGCGGGGGCTTGCTAGATGATTTGATGAGTTACGTTTTCTCTTCTAAACATTGCAGACTCGTTCTTGTAGGTGATACAGCACAACTACCGCCCGTAGGTTGTGCAGACAGCCCAGCATTATCACTTTCTAATATGAGGGCCACTTATGACTTAACGGTCGCGTCAATTGAACTGACTGAGGTGGTGAGACAGGAGTTAGACAGCAGCATCCTTGCTAATGCTCACGCGTTACGGCTGTGCATAGATGACAAAAGCAAACACAACGCCTTCCCAAAGATTGACTTGAGTGTAGGCCCTGACATTAAGATCGTCCCAGGTGAGGAATTACAGGAAATAATCGAGACTTTACATGCAAAACACGGCGAAGAAAACGTCGTTATTATAACCCGATCAAATAAGAGAGCCGTCCTATTTAATCAACAAGTAAGAACGAGAATTCTTTGGCAAGAAGACGACATTAATGCAGGCGATAAATTAATGGTCGTCCGGAACAACTACTACTGGCTTAGGGACCACGACGACCTACCCATAGACCTTATTGCTAATGGCGACACCCTCGAAGTAGTTCGAATCGGCTCGCGATTTACCCGTTACGGCCACGAGTTCGCTGAGGTTGACGTCTTGCTATCCGACTTTCCAGATCACCCTAGCATCACAGTGACCATCATGTTATCCGTGCTGAATGACCCTCGCCCTTCTTTGGGTTCAGTGGATTCGAAGGCATTTTACCACGCTATCGCTTCTGATTATTCTGATGTGGGGACCAAATCCAAAATCCACCGAGCCGTCGTAGCCGATTCCTGCTACCAAGCCCTCCAAGTTAAATTCGCATACTCCCTTACGTGCCACAAAGCCCAGGGAGGTCAATGGCCAGCAGTCATCCTCGACCAAGGCTACTTAACCGAGGAAATGATAGATCGCGAGTGGTTAAGATGGCTGTACACTGGTTTCACTCGCGCTGAAAGCGAACTATATCTCTTAAACTTTCACGACAAATTTTTCGCTTAGTGCGACACACTCGCGATTTGACTTGGAAATTTGTCAACCAGTTGGTTGACTTCTTGCAAAACCGCCCACCAACTTTAAGCCTCCATGCGAGCGCGCAGGTCGCCGTCTATAGCTTCGAGGAAGCCCTCGGTAGTCAGCCAATGCTCCTCAGTCATCTCCTTACCGTGTATGAGTAGAGCGAGGTCCTTCGTCATGCGACCGCTCTCGACTACGTCGATACAAACCTGCTCGAGTGTGTCAGCGAAGTTGCGTAGGTCAGTATTACCGTCGAGCTTGCCGCGGAAATTCAAACCACGTGTCCAAGCAAAGATGGAAGCGATAGGGTTAGTTGAAGTTTTGTTTCCTTTCTGGTGTTCGCGGTAGTGGCGAGTCACAGTTCCGTGTGCAGCTTCAGCCTCCATGGTGCCTCCATCAGGAGTAACGAGAACAGAAGTCATAAGACCTAGGGAGCCGAATCCCTGAGCTACTGTGTCAGACTGCACGTCTCCATCGTAATTCTTACAAGCCCAAACAAATCCACCATTCCACTTCATAGCAGCTGCAACCATATCGTCTATAAGACGGTGCTCGTAAGTGATACCAGCTTCAGCAAAGCGGTCAGCGAATTCGGCTTCAAACACTTCTTGGAAGATATCCTTGAAACGCCCGTCGTAGGCTTTAAGAATAGTGTTCTTAGTAGAGAGGTAGAGAGGCCACTTCTTTGTGAGAGCCTGGTTCATACAGCTGTGAGCGAAACCGTAGATGCTTTCGTCTGTATTATACATACTTAACGCTACTCCACCTGCACCTTCGAAATTGAAAACTGTCCACTCTTGTGTTTCGCCATCACCTTCAGGGATGAAAGACATCTTGAGAGTTCCACGACCTTTAATTACCGTGTCGGTAGCTTTGTACTGATCACCGAAGGCGTGACGTCCTATACAAATAGGTTCTGTCCATCCTGGGACGAGGCGAGGAACGTTCTTCATAATGATAGGCTCGCGAAATACAGTTCCACCTATAATGTTACGGAGGGTTCCGTTAGGTGAACGCCACATCTTCTTCAAGCCGAACTCGACTACTCGGTCTTCGTCAGGAGTGATAGTTGCGCACTTAATCCCTACGTTATGCTTTCTAATTGCGTTAGCGGCGTCGATCGTGATTTGGTCTTCCGTTTCATCACGCTTTTCAACACCTAAATCATAGTAAAGCAGCTCGATGTCGAGATACGGCAAGATCAACTTGTCTTTTATAAACTGCCAAATGATGCGAGTCATCTCATCACCATCAATCTCTACAACGGGGTTTGCTACTTTAATCTTTTGCATAAGTGGGTTAAGTTTAATTTATTAAGCTAATTCGCGAGTGCTAAAATGGAATGAACCTTCTAGAGATGCATTCTCATCAGAATCAGAACCGTGAACAGCGTTAGCTGCGATAGAAGTAGCGAAATCTGCACGGATAGTACCTGGAGCAGCATCCGCTGGATCAGTAGCACCGATTAACTCGCGGAAATCCGCAACGGCATTATCCTTCTCTAGGATAGCTGCAACTATAGGTGAGGACGACATGTACTCAACAAGTTCGCCGTAGAACGGTCGCTCTGCATGAACTGAGTAAAACTCCTCCGCATCAGCTTTAGAAAGCTGTGTCCACTTCATTGCTTTAATAGAAAATCCAGCTCCGATGATTCTGTCAATGATTTTTCCTGTATTTCCAGCTGCTGTAGCATCTGGCTTAATCATAGTAAATGTGCGGTTTGTCGCCATAGTTTGAAAATTTGTTTGGGGTTGCAAAAGTACGAGATTTCAATCAACTATCTTCTAAGAGTTGACTTAACTTCGGCTCATGTTGAAACTGCAGATTTTAAAACTGAGTTTATGTGCCCTGGGTTTTGGGATAATTGGGAGCACTTGTTTTGCCCAAAATTACACATCTTGGGTAGTGGGCTCGGAGACATCCGTTGATGTAGAACACGAACCCGGACTAGTGCTAATGGGAGGTGCTGGTGAGATGCCGGAAGCTATGGTTTGGTTTTTAGAAAGAGCTGCAGGGGGAGATATTTTAGTGTTGCGAACATCTGGATCTGACGCCTATAATGATTACCTATACACTGACTTAGGCGTAGATGTAAATAGGGTAGAGACCATAAGATTCAACAACCCCAACACCTCAGACGACGAATACATTCTTAACCGTATTGCAGAGGCAGAAGCAATATGGCTAGCCGGTGGTGATCAATTTAATTATGTGCAATTCTGGAAAGACACCCCTATAGAAGATGCACTCCATGCACATGTAATTTCAAAAGGAGGAGCTATAGGTGGTATCTCGGCTG
>CAWVZZ010000104.1:0-7150 GCA_963934745.1 uncultured Flavobacteriales bacterium
TGACGGGTCTGACTCTAAACCTAATTCTATTAATCTAGCCTTCAGCTTAGATGATACTATTGCTGGCGAATCGATAATTTTAATGCTTTGAGGTAGAAGCTTACGAAGCTCATCGATGACAAGTGGGTAGTGAGTACACCCCAAAATAATGGATTCGACTGTGTCGAAATAGCCATCCTCTAGATACGCTTCGAGAACAGCTTTAGGTATAGTATCATTAAAAAAACCTTCTTCTATTGCTGAAGCTAAAAGTGGAGTAGGACGACTAAATAATTCAACTGAGCCACTACTCATTTTTTCAAAAGCTATAGAATACAACCCAGAACTAATAGTCGCTCTAGTGCCTATTAAACCAACTCTATGAATGTTGTTATCGGATGTTAACGCATCAACTACTGGATGCACCATGTCAATAACAGGAATAGAGTCACCTACTGCAGATATGATTTCGTCTAAAGCATTGCTCGAAGCAGAATTACAAGCGACTACAATAGCCTTGCAACCACTATTAACAAGGTGTTTAGCTATGCGGATCGAATAGCGTCGTATTAACTCTGGAGATTTTTCGCCATAAGGTAGATGGGCGGTATCTCCGTAATAAAGAATAGTTTCGTTAGGCAATAGGTCACAAGTGGCTCTGGCAACGGTAAGGCCGCCTATACCAGAATCAAAAATGCCTATAGGTCTCAAAAATATTTTTTAGAATTAATCAAGGAGGTATTACAACCCCAACTTCGTGCGGACAAGATCAGTCACATCGGTGCCTCCACCTGTGTAAACCGTAGCACCGGTACTTGAGTCAAGAATATAAGTAAATGAATGCTCCTCACCTACTGAATTAATAGCATCTTGAACACTTATTACAAGTGGATTAAAAAGACTTTGCTCAAGCTGGCTTAACTCTGCTTGGGCTGTTTGAGTAAACTCCTCCAGACCTTGATATATGGTCTGCATGTCTTTCTCTTTCTGTGCACGAATAGCTTCTGGCCATGTTGCTGCCTTAGCTTGGTATTCAGTGTTTTTTGTCTGTAAATCTGCTTGCATGCTCTGTATCTGAGCCTCGTACACCTGAGCAGCTGTTTGTAACTTAACCTCAATATCTGCAAGTACAGACATATCCATAATCAAAGACTGAGCGTCAAGGTGTCCGAATTTTTGGGCGTTAGCACCGAAAGAAAGACCTGCTAAAAGGCAGCTAATAAATATAAATTGTTTCATGATCAAAATTTTAGGTCGTGTTATTATTTACTTTTTACTCCGCCAGAACTACCGCCTGATCGTTGCATTGTTGAATTTCCTCCCGAACGGTCACTATCTGTAGCGTTTCCATTGCTTCTACCAGAATCCTTTCCGCCATCATCTTTCTTCTCTACTTCGATAATATCACCAGGAACATATCCTAGTTTTTTAATTAGTCGATCAGAAATATCGTATTTAGGATTAGTATAAAGCATATTGCTTTGATTAGACTTATCGAAAATTACCATGTAACCAGAACCACCTGCAATTCCCTTTAACTCTTCAAAAATCTGTAGCTGAATTGGTTCTATAAGTTCTTGCCTCTTTTGGAAAAGCTCGCCATCAACGCCGAATTTCTGCTTCTGCATTTCTTTCGCCTCCTCACGCTTAGTAAGAATTTCCTGCTCTCTCTTATGACGCATCTCCTTTGTAAGAAGTACTCTTTCTGCACGATATGCCACTTCTAATCTATCGGCAGCGTTTAATTTTGCTTCAATTTCTTCCTGCCACTCTATTGCATAAGCATTCAGTTGTAACTGAGCTGCTGCATAATCGGGCATATGAAGAAGTACGTAGTCAGAATCTATATAAGCAAACTTCTGAGCCGAAACGTAAGACGGACCTATCATAATAGCTGCAAACACTAAAGCTGTTATAGCGAGTTTTATGTTTAAAGAAGGAATATATGATTTCATAGTTATTGCGAATTTACGGAAGCTAGATCTCTAGAACGGCCTTTAGTTCATAATCATTGTTAGATAAGCTTTATAACTCACCCAGCCCCATTCCCATACTGAAGTGGAATTGACCCCTAGGCATACTAGGAGAAGATGATACATCGTCGAACCTCCAACCGTAATCTAAACCTAGTAAACCGAACATAGGTAAGAAAACTCTCAGCCCTACTCCTGCAGAACGATAAACTTGGAATGGGTTCATAGCTCTAGAATCTTCCCAGGTTTTACCGCCCTCTATGAATGCTAGAGTGTAAATTGTCGCGCTGGGATTAGTAGAAAGAGGGTAGCGTAATTCAGCAGTGTACTTTGCCGCAACAGGAGCTCCTGTCTGACCGTTAGGTTCTGTTAGACTTAAATCATCGTAGCCACGAAGGTTAAGGATCTCTCTTCCGTCTAGTGAAAAACCACTGAGAAAAACTCCACCCATATAAAATCTTTCAAAAGGCGAAAGTGGTGCCGCTCTATCGTACTGACCTATAATACCTACACCGGTTGATAACTTAAGGACTAGACTCTTAGGGTTATCACCACCTGACCTTGTCAGCGGTGTGTACCATTCAGCCTTGAATTTCCATTTATGATATTCAACCCACTTATACTTATCCTCTTCTGAAAGATCATCATAATAGCCCTCGTCTCTAAACAGACTATATGGAAGTGTAGCCTTAACAGAAACTTCAATATTAGAACCCCAAGTAGGAAAAATAGGGTCACTTACGGAACTTCTCTGGACCATTAAATCTGCCGATAGGTTATTCGCTCTTCCATTAGAAAAGCTAAAGAAAGACCCATAATCTTTTAGAAGATAGTGCTGATAAGAAATATTACCTCTTGCAAGGAACCAGTCGTCTGGTTTCTTAAGTCTAGAACCTAGGCCTATTTCAATACCTACAACTTCAAGTGAGTTTCGTAAATTATTTTCTACTCTATCTCCATTTTCACCATCAACATACTTAGGCTGTCCATTAGACTGGACGCTCTTCCATATTCTAGTGCTAAGCTGGTTAGGTTTATGTCCTCCTAACCACGGCTCTACGAATCTAAATTGATAGCTCTGAAAGAATAACCCGTTAGATCGAGCCATGATGCTTATTGTCTGGCCATCTCCCGTAGGGATAGGCCTCCACCCACCTTTGTCGAAAATTTTCTTAGCAGAGAAATTCGTGAAGCTAAGTACTAAGCTTCCTACTACTCTACCTCCTCCCCATCCACCACTAATCTCAACTTGATCCGAGGGTTTTTCCTCAAGACTGTATTCAATATCAACAGTACCGTCTTCAGGATGCTGAATCGGATTCACTCCGAAAGCTTCTGGATTGAAATAATTAAGTTGAGCCAGCTCACGCTGAGTTCGAATGATATCCGTACGGCTAAATAAATCTCCAGGTCTCGTGCGAATCTCTCTATATATCACATGGTCATTCGTCTTTGTGTTACCTTCAACAATTATACGACCGATGCGGAATTGCTGCCCTTCCATCATGCGTATTTCTATATTGATCGTGTCATTATTAACACTTTGCTCAAGAGGCATAGCACGAAAGGTGAGGTATCCATCATCCTGGTAAAGAGAACTGAGATCCATACCCTTAGGATCCATAAATACTCTTTGTTCAAGATGTGCCAGGTTATAAATATCACCTTTTTTAATCCCTAGAAGAGAGTCGAGTTGTGTGGTTCTATACTTTGTGTTTCCTGTGAAAGCTATATCTCCAAAGTGAAATTGATTTCCCTCTTCAATATTTAAGACCAAACCCACCAAACCTTCGTCCGTCCTGTAAATGGAGTCATTCAGAATCCTTGCGTTCCTGTAACCCTCACTGTTGTAAGCCGCAATTATCGTGGACATATCGTCCTCAAATGACGTCTCTAAATACTTTGATGCTTTATAGAATCTCCACCATTTTTTCTCCTTGGTGGATTTCATTTTGCGCTTTAGCTTATCAACTTCAAAAGCTGTAACACCATTAATGGAAATCAGGTCTATTTTTACTTTATCGCCCTTGTTAATGTTAACTCTAACTATAGTTCCGTTTGCAAAACTCGAATCGACCTCTTGAACAATATCGACTTCTATATCTAAAAACCCCTTGTCTAAATAGTGATCGTTGATGCGATTAACTGCGGTAGTAATGACATTCTCGTTAACTATGCGGCCCGTCATTAAATCAATTTTGCCTCTAATAGTCTCTTGCTCACTTCTACTCACACCAGCAATACTATATCTAGTAAGTCTAGGCAATTCCTCAACCCGAATAACTAAATACACATCTCTATCTATTAGGTCGGCTGCTTCAATACTGATGTTTGAGAATAGGTCTTGATCCCAAAGATTAGTGATGGCCCTTCCTATCTGTTCGCCTGGAATAGTTACTGTAGTGCCAATTTGAAGAGCACTGAAAAGCTTTACAGCCTGTACATCAGTGTACTCCGCTCCGACAACAGTAATCCCTCCTATTCTGTATTCCTGAGCTATGCTCAAATCGAGAACTGGAGTAGTTGTGGTTTGGGCGTAGCCTCCTAGTGAAACTATTAAAAGAGCGAAAAGGAAATATACCTGATTAACCCTCATTTATTTGATTGTTGCGAGACACCACCGAAGCGTCTATCTCTATTTTGATAATCTTGAATTGCCACAAGGAAATGCTCCTTGCGAAAGTCTGGCCAAAGTACGGGGGTAAAGTGGAATTCTGCATAGGCAAGTTGCCATAACATGAAATTACTTATCCTTAGCTCACCCGAAGTTCGGATCATAAGTTCCGGATCAGGCATGTCTGCCGTTTGTAGATATTTCGCCAATGTGTTAATCTCTAAATCTTCTGCAGGTATACCCTCAGCTACAACTGCTTTCATTGCCTCGGTAATTTCCCATTTAGAGCTGTAGTTTAAAGCTAGGGTTAACTGAAGCCTACAGTTCTCAGGAGTTTTAGATTTCGTTTTTGCTAAAATCTCTTGGCAATCTTCTGGCAGAGCAGATAAATCACCTATCGTTCTCAACCTAACTCCCTTCTGAAACAGTTCATCAGTTTCTTGCACTAATGTCTTAACTAGAAGATCCATCAGAGCACTTACTTCTGCTGCGGGCCTACTCCAGTTTTCTGTACTGAAAGCGTATAATGTGAGGTATTCCACGCCGAACTCAATGGCAGATTCGATGGCTGACCGAACTGATTCTGACCCCTTCATATGGCCGAAAATTCTGTCCTTGCCCTTTTGGGAAGCCCAACGTCCATTGCCATCCATGATGATTGCAACGTGCTTCGGGACTCTATCCATATCTATACCCGTCATTGTTGCCAACAGGTAGAGGGTTTTTTACTTACCCTAAATGAAATCGAAGCAAGAAAATAACCGTATTTATCATCTCGTCCAGGATCACCTCTTTGTAGTCCTTCACTGGAAGTGATTCCATTCGGCAGGGCTATGATTCTATCAGCCAGTTCTGCTGACAATTCACCTCGTTCTATCCTTTGGTCTATAGAATTTACATAAGTTGTACTGACATCATCCAGATAATCTGTCCACGTTTTCCTCATGCCCCATTCAGCTTGAAACGATATAGCTGAACTTAAATTAATTTTAAATCCCATTCCGAAAGGCAATGCAACTCCGCTTAGTTGATAGTATTCAACACCATCTACCCAGCCTTGACCTTCAGTTCCTAAAGGTCGTAGAGGCTGCCAGTTTCCGTAAGAATCCATGCTCTCGGGGTCGTGGGTAAAGAGAGCCAAGCCTGTTGTCAAAAAGCCAGTAAGTCTATGTGAAGAATTACCTATCTCATGGTCGATATAATTAATCTCACCGGTAATAGAATACTCCTTGATGCGATTTCTAAAATGGAGATTTCTGTTCTGAGCCCAAGTAACTTCTGAATCCTCATCCCAAGCTTCTACATAGCCATCCATTAGCTGAAGCCTAATGCTAACTCTAGAGTTGAAATTATTTCTAAAATAACAACCTTGAGAGATATGAAATCTATTTGTAAGCGGACTTGTTGGATTTAGGTCACCAATATAATATCCTGTTCCAATTTGATATCCGACTTCTCTACTACTCCCATAATAACGGTCTTGTGCTGAAACCCCCGTAAATATTAACAAACAAGCGAAGGCTAGAACCTGCTTTAGTTTAATTAGTTGAAGTTTTGTCTGGGATTTCATCTTAAGGACTTTCCTAACGCACGAAAATAGGGGAGATTGTGCTTGAATCGTCTGTATGCAGAGTGCATTTTAACGCACTTTTTCAAACAGAAATTCTTTAGCCTCGAGGATCTATGCCCCAGTGCATTTTATTTCTGAGAGTGTTGAAGAAACTTTGGCCTTCAAGATTCATAAGCTTAACCTTAAAAGGTGCAGGTTTAATGGACACTACAGCTGATGGCTTTAATCGAAAACTTCTACTATCTAAAGAAAGAAGAAAGCTTGTATCTCTTCCGGAAGGTTCCAGAGTTATCTCACCCTCTAATGGAACTACTAAGGGGCGGTTTGTGAGGTTATGCGGGGCTATGGGAGTAATGATGGCAACGTTAGAACTTGGCGAAACTATAGGCCCTCCAGCACTCAGACTGTAAGCCGTCGAACCAGTAGCAGTAGCAACGATAAGACCGTCTGCCCAATATTTATTAACCGGTCTGCTATTCCAAGCCACATCAACTACGACCATGCTTGAAGTTTTGCGTTTGAGTATCGCTACTTCGTTCAAAGCATATGGGAACTCTCCCATATCGACTCCCTCGGCCTCTACTTGAAGAATCGAACGCTCGTCAATCCAATATTTTCCAGCTATGACAGAATCTAGAGCCTCATCTATGTGGTCAGTACTAATATTTGAAAGGAAGCCAAGTGTACCGGTGTTTATCCCTAGAATGGGAATGCCATTTTTCGCGGCAAATGTTAATGACTCCAGAAAGGTACCATCACCACCTAGCGTGATTAAGACATCAATACCCGTCAAATCACTAGCCTTAGAAAAATGTCCGAGGGATTTAGGGGGATTCATGAACTTTTCAAGTTCCGTCCTGTACCCGTCGAAAAGAAGAGCTCCAGGGTCTATCTGTGTAACCCTTTCCACAACCTTGCGCACAGAGTCCTTGTGTCGGGCATAAAACGGTTTTCCAAAAAGAGCTATTCTCATATCTAGTTGCTTTCTGTCAGTTATTGATCAAGATAACGCAT
>CAWVZZ010000105.1:0-7067 GCA_963934745.1 uncultured Flavobacteriales bacterium
CTGCGGTACTACCTTACGGTTCTATCCTTACTATTAAGGTAGGAGATAAGATTTCTAAGAACACATCGGTTTGTAATTGGGATCCATATAACAGCGCTATCATTAGTGAGGCTGTCGGAACTATTAAGTTTGAGCACATCGAAGAAGGTTTAACTTTCCGTGAAGAGCTCGATGAACAAACTGGTTTCCGCGAGATTGTTATTACAGAGACTAAAGATAAAAAGAGAAACCCTGCGATATTACTCGTGGATAAGAAAGGAGAAATTCTTCGTTCATATTCTCTCCCAGTAGGAGCACACATTTCTGTGAAAGCAGGAGATAAGTCTTCTCTAGGCCAAATCCTTTGTAAGATCCCTCGTGTAGCTGGAAAGTCTGGTGATATTACTGGAGGTCTTCCTCGTGTAACTGAACTATTTGAAGCACGTAACCCTTCTAACCCAGCTGTTGTATCTGAGGTTGACGGTATCGTTTCTTACGGTAAGATTAAGCGTGGTAACCGTGAGGTACTCGTTGAGTCAAGAGTTGGAGATAAGTATAAGTACATGGTTCCACTATCGAAGCACATCCTAGTTCAGGATAATGATTTCGTAAGAGCTGGTATGCCGTTATCTGATGGAGCAATTACCCCTAAGGATATACTGAACATTAAAGGCCCAACAGCTGTTCAGAACTATATCGTGAATGAGATTCAAGATGTATATCGTCTACAGGGTGTGAAGATTAACGATAAGCACTTTGAGGTTATCGTTCGTCAGATGATGAAGAAGGTTGTTATTGAGGATGCTGGTGATACTAAGTTCCTCGAGAAGCAAAATGCAGAAAAATCTGACTTCCTTGTAGAGAACAACAGGATGTTTGGAATGGTTGTTATTCAAGAAGTTGGCGATAGTGAAGACCTGAAAAACGGACAAGTTGTTTCTGCACGTCGTTTACGTGATGAGAATGGTTCGCTTAAGCGTCGTGACCTTAAACTTATCGAAGCTAGAGACGCAATTCCAGCGACTTCTCGCCCGATACTTCAAGGTATTACAAGAGCATCATTACAGACGAGATCATTTATCTCTGCTGCGTCTTTCCAAGAAACAACAAAGGTTCTTAATGAAGCTGCAGTTAGTGGAAAGGTAGATCATCTGTTAGGTCTTAAAGAAAATGTTATTGTAGGTCACTTGATTCCAGCTGGAACTGGAACTAGAGATTTCCAAGACGTAATTGTCGGTTCTCAAGAAGAGTTTGACTCTGCTGCAGAAAAGACAGCATCTTTAGAAAGCGTTGTTGCAGATGGTTCTGTAGAGGCTACAGTATAGATTCGCGAGATAAAATAGACTATTAAAAAAAGGGCTTCCCAATTGGGAGGCCCTTTTTTGTTGTCAAAAAGTAGTGTTAACCTTGTTCGATAGCTCTAGCAGCTGCTTGAGCAGGATCTTCAGTGTCTGTAGGTACGTCAGATTTAAGTCCACAGTAACCAAACAAACACTTCTCCTTGATAATTCTGTCTACATAATCCGGAACTAGTTTCTCCCAGTCTCCTTCTCCAGAACTAATGCGTTTGAATGCTTCAGAAGAGAAAATAGATAATACTTTCTCGTCATAGTCCTCGATGTCAACAATCTTCTTATTGAACTCCAGATATTTGTATAGAGGTTTCAATCTAGGGTGTATAGGAGTAGTCTTACTGTTCCATAGAGTTCCAGTCTTCTCATCTTTCCATGGATATAAGAGAATTTTTAAATCCCTTGAGAAAAGAATACCAAATGCTTCTAATATTCCACCGTTAAGGTCACGATAGTATTTCTCGTCGAAAATCTCAACTAGAGTTGCAGCACCCATTATCACGCCCATACGTTTTTTCGTGTGCCTAGAGAAAAAGTCTATGAGCTTAAAATATTTCTGGTAATTAGAAATGAGTACTGTTTGGCCTATAGAACAAAGGATGTCAGCTCTATCTAAGAAATCTTGTTCGTCGATATCACCTTGAGCCTTGAGGTTGTTGAGTGTAATCTCGAATAACACTTGTATGTTTTCAGGATCAACTTTAGGTTCTTTACGGAATTTTTTCAAACCCTTAGCGATCATGTCGATATTCACCTTTGTTACAGGTCGGAAGCTGCCTCTAATCGCGAGGATGTTTTTCTTGTATAAAATATCGGACGCCTGCACATTAGTTCCGTCAGGTGTGAAAATCACAGCGTCGGTCATTCCTTGTTTTACTAAATAAAGAGAGAGTAGGCGGTTGTCAACACCTTCAAAAGCAGGACCATTCATTTGGATCATATCGATCTCTAAAATGTTTGGTTCAATGTTGTCGTACAGAGATTGAAGAAGTTCTTTAGGCTTGTCGTTGAAGAAGAAACATCCATAGATAAGATTTACTCCAAGTATGCCAGTTGTCACCTGCTGCTGAAGCGCATCAGTTTCATGTAACCTTGCGTGAAGGAACACCTCACTAGGAGCTTCATCGGGAGATGTTTGGAATTTTACTCCGAACCATCCATGTCCTTGACTAGTTTTCTGAAAATTAATAGTTGCCACTGTATTCGCAAAAGTGAAATACCTTTTCGAAGGGTGGTGTTCACGCTTTAATCTCTCCTCTATTAGTGAATACTCGTGTTTGAGCATCTTTTCGAGTCTAGCCTGGCACACATAGCGACCTTTGTGCTCTATGCCGTAAATGGCATCAGAGAAATCTTTATCGTATGCACTTATAGCTTTGGCTATGGTTCCCGATGCACCACCGGCTCTGAAAAAATGGCGTACCACTTCTTGTCCAGCCCCAATTTCAGCAAAGGTCCCGTAAAGGTCCTGATTCAGATTAATTCTGAGTGCTTTCTGCTTTGCAGATAATATGACGCGTTCTAGGTCCACGTACCTACAAAGGTAAGATACCTTTGTAACGTGAAAGCGATAAAAATGCATCAATTAGGTGTCAGTGGGCTAAAGGTTACCTTTTTAGGTACCGGCACTTCCCAAGGGGTTCCGGTAATCGGTTGTGAATGTGATGTTTGTACGTCTGGGGATAAGAGAAATAAGCGCTTAAGGACGTCTGTATGGATAGAAATTAATGGTGTTTCTGTTGTAATTGACTCAGGGCCTGATTTTAGATACCAAATGCTCAGAGCAGAAGTTAAAAGGTTAGATGCAATAGTTTTTACTCATGAACATAAGGATCACGTCGCTGGTTTAGATGATATCAGAGCTTATAATTACCTTCAAGAATCTGCCATTGACATTATTGCTAATGACGATGTTCAAGCGGCATTAAAGACAAATTTCCATTACGCTTTCGACCCTTCAATAACTGGAGGAGTTCCGAGGCTTAATATTATTTCATTGACAGATAATAATTTCGAATTATCGGGAACTACTTGGACCCCCCTTCCAGTAATGCATGACACCATGAAAGTGTATGGGTTTAGAATAGGAGATTTTGCATACCTGACAGATGTTAACTCCATTTCAGAGGACACAATGAAGAAAATGAAGGGTTTAAAGGTGCTCGTCATAAGTGCACTTAGAAAGTCTGAACATCCTAGCCATTTTACTTTAGATGAGGTGATAGATGTTGTGCAAATACTGAAACCAGAAACTACTTATCTTACTCATATGAGTCATTTGATAGGCCTTCATTCTGATCTTGAAAACGAATTGCCTGAGGGAATTCATCCTGCACACGATGGTTTGACACTTGTAAGTATATGAAAAGGTTAGCCTCATATCTTCTACTGGGTTTCATGAAGCTATCTGGCTTAATGCCTATGTGGTGGTTACACTTCAAAGCTTCTGGACTTGCTTTCTTTATGACTCATGTAATAGGGTACAGAAGGAAAGTTGTCGAGAGGAATTTAAATCTAGTTTTCGGCAATATTCAGCATAAGGGAAGTTTCTATAAAAACTTCAGCGATATCGTCGTTGAATCTCTAAAGATGTTTTCTTGGGATGCTGATGATGTAGAAAGTCGAGTGGATTTCGTAAATGTAGAATTGCTACACAAACTTTACGACGATGGTAGAAATGTAGTTCTTGCGAGTGGACACATGGCTAATTGGGAGATATATGCACTGGCCTTGCCAGGTCTTGTTAGATTCGATACAGCGACCATTTATAAAAAGTTAAGTGATGAAGTTATAGATGATGCATTGCTAAGCTCTAGGAATAAAGCGGGAATGACCATAATGGAAATGAGTGAAAGTAGAGCGTGGATGGATGCAAGGAAGGGGGAGGGACATGGTCCGGCTTTAGTGGGGTATATTTTTGACCAAAGTCCTCCAAGTCCTAGCCGAGCATGGTGGACAACATTTCTAGGTGTAGAAACTCCATTTTTTGCGGGATTAGACAACTATGCAAAGAGGTATGATGCTGCCGTTGTTTACGCTGCTGTTACAAGAGTTTATAGAGGACGTTATGAATTGGAGTTTAAGTTAGTTTTAGAGGATGTTAGCCAGGTTGAAAAGGGTGAGGTCTTAGATAGATGTTTGGGGTTTTTAGAGGAAGAAATAGTGAAAGCGCCAGGTCATTGGCTTTGGTCACATAACAGATGGAAACACTTAAGACCAGAGGGAAGTACCCTTCATGAAAGAAAGTTCTGTAAGTTTGAATCGTGGAGATAAATAGTTCCGAACATATCATAGACGTAAGTGATGTTAAGCCTCTTGCGGAGCGGATGCGTCCCGTGGATTTGGTTAATTATCTAGGCCAAACCCACCTAGTAGGACCTGAAGCAGTTCTGCGTAAGGCTGCCGAAAACGGCACTCTTCCGTCAATGATATTATGGGGTCCTCCTGGAGTAGGGAAGACCACTTTGGCTAGAATTTTAGCCAAGAAAGTCAAATTACCGTTCCATCAGCTTTCAGCTATAAATAGTGGTGTTAAAGAAGTAAGGGAGGTCATTGCTAGTGCTAAAAAAGGTGGGCTCTTCGCAGGGAAGTCTATACTTTTTATAGATGAGATACATAGATTTTCAAAGTCCCAGCAGGATAGCCTTTTAGGCGCTGTTGAGCAAGGGTGGGTTACATTAATAGGAGCCACAACAGAGAACCCCTCTTTCGAAGTTATTCCAGCCTTGAGATCTAGGTGTCAGATATACGTCCTTGAAAATCTTAGTCATGATGAGCTCCTAAAACTAATTGATCAAGCGATAAAGGATGATGTTGTTTTAAAACAGCGTGATATAAACGTGCTTGAGACCGATGATTTAATGAGGGCTAGTGGCGGAGATGCGAGAAGGTTGTTGAACGTGTTGGAAATGATAGTGGCGAATACGCCTTTGGGAAAAGTTGAGGTAACTAATAATGGAGTTCGAGAGTTGATTCAAAACCTTCCCACTGGTTATGACAAAGGAGGTGAGGCACATTACGACATCATAAGTGCCTTTATTAAAAGCATCAGGGCTAGTGACCCTAATGCAGCTCTTTACTATTTAGCTAGGATGGTCGAAGGGGGAGAGGACGCGAAATTTATTGCTAGAAGATTATTGATTGCCGCTTCTGAAGACATCGGTAATGCTAACCCTACGGCTTTAGTTTTAGCTACTTCCACATTCCAAGCCGTTGAAAGAATAGGCTGGCCAGAATCAAGGATACTCCTTTCTCAATGCGTTGTTTACCTTGCCAGCAGCCCTAAAAGCAATGCTTCTTATATGGCCATTAAGAATGCTCAGCAAATTGTAACAGAAACGGGAGATTTGCCCGTGCCTTTACATCTAAGAAACGCACCTACAGCACTTATGGGTAAGCTTGGATATGGTAAGGGCTATGAGTACGACCACAACTCAAAGGGTGGGTTCAGTTCTCAGGAATGTATGCCAGTAGGTCTTGAGGGAAAGCAGATTTACAATCCCGGAAATAATCCCCGGGAAAAACAGATGCGCGATCAACTTAAATCCTTATGGAAGGATAAGTACGGTTATTGAATTAGCCCGTCTTTGTAGTGGTCGGTTCTAATTATTTTACCGACACTGTTGTAGTAATATACCGGCCCATTGAGTAACCCGTTTTTATAAGCTCCTTCCTCTTTCACTTGTATTCCTACAAGTACCCTTTTTTGTAGCTGTTCTCCTGTCTGTGAATCAGTGAAGGTCTCTATTTCGTGTCCGCCCTGATCATACCATATTCGGTAAGGTCCATCTAATTTCGTGTCACGGAATGTATACTCACTCTTAGATCTTCCGTCGGGGAATACCTCCTCAAATAAACCATTGACTCTAATTTCTTCGAGTTTCTTCCCTAATTGATATCTTATAATCATTTCTAGTTTTCCATTGTCAGCGTATGTTCTCCATGTACCATCTTCTTTCCCCTCGTAATATTTACCTTCTATTTTAGGGACTCCGTTTGAATGATACACAACAAACTCCCCTTCTAATTCACCGGCTAAATAATTAATGTACTGTCTTTTTAATCGGTTATCGAAGTATGTAGTCCATGCTCCATCGCGTTCTCCCATCTTATAAAACCCCTCTTCTATTAATTGTCCTTTATCATCCTTTACCCAATACGGTCCACTTAGCACACCGTTTTTATATGATTCTGATCTCACTTGCCTGGAACCATCATTGTAAAACCCCCAAGAACCATTTTTCAGTGGAGCCGTATCATCATAAGCAGGGATATAATAGCCTGAGGCTTGGACCGAACCGTTACGGCGGTAGTGAATGGCGGCTGTTTGATCTTCAGCATGATCCAATGAAGACATTAACTCACCCGTTTCGTAGAAATACAAAAACGGCCCAGAGGGGTTTCCGTTAGAAAACGACCCCTTGTAGTATAACCCTCCATTCTCCCAAACCCTTATCCACAAGCCCTCCTTTTCTCCACTGCTGTTGACTAGGTTGTAGTGCTTTCCGACAAAGCCCGACACTGTTGAACTAGCTGCTGTAGGAAGGCTGCTCGGTTGTGAAATCGCGTAAGTAAAGGGAGTAAATACAAGGGTAATTAAGCATATAAATGTACAGGGCTTCATGATGGAAATATTAATCGTTGATAAATCTAGCATATAGTTAACGAAAATAGGCGTCTAATTGTTTCAACAACTATCAACTTCCCTGTATTTTTGCATTCCCCAACCCAAATTTC
>CAWVZZ010000106.1:0-6935 GCA_963934745.1 uncultured Flavobacteriales bacterium
GTCCTCCCATTTTCTCGTTTTAAGTTTTCCTTCTAGGTAAACCAAAGATCCTTTTCTCAGATATTTCTCCGCGGTTGTTGCGAGCCCTCTCCACATAATAATGTTATGCCATTCGGTTTGGGTTACTTTTTCACCTGAAGTTCTATCCTTGTAAGTCTCTGAAGTAGCTAAAGAGAATGAACAAACTGGTATTTCGTTCTGGGTGAATCTAATTTCCGGATCGCGGCCTAAATGCCCTACGAGTGTTACTTTATTTATGCCTGCCATAGCAGCGAAGGTATGGATTCTTATAGCGATTTTATATTCTTTATGCATAAATGTCATTATGCGTTTCGTTTTCAATTGAATAAGTGTATTTTTGCACCCCAAATAATTGGGATTCGAAGATATTTCTATTCTAGAGTATTATATTTCAAGCAACTACACAAAGACTATGACTAAAGCAGACATTGTTAGCCAGATAGCAAACAAGACAGGTATGGAGAAGCACGATGTGCAAATTACCGTTGAAGCGTTTATGCGCACTGTACGTGATAACGTAGAACAAGGAGAGAATGTTTACTTAAGAGGTTTTGGTAGCTTTATCGTAAAGACAAGAGCAGCTAAGACTGGAAGAAATATTTTAGCTAAAAAGTCTATCCGTATTCCAGCTCACAACATTCCTGCTTTTAAACCAGCTAAGGAGTTTTTAGAGAATGTGAAAACTAAGGTTGCTGTAGAATCATAAGATTGATGCAACTCAAGCCCACCACTATATTAATTTTGTCAGTAGCCTTCATTTTTTCGGCTGCACTTGTAATGTGTGATCGCATGCCAGAATCATCTGTGCCTGTAAATTCACCAACGACAGAAGATGTAACTAGTGAGGTGTCTGCTAATGGCTCTGATATGTCAGATGCAGACAAGGCTATTGATGAAGCTATTAAAACTATTGAAGCTGGGGAAGCACCAATGCAAGGCATACTTGTTTTGTTAGAGCTTGCTGATGCTGATGAACCTAATATAAGAGCTAATTACCTTTTGGGTAAGTTTGGTATACAATCAGGTCAGATGGAGAAGGCTGTAGACAGATTCAATAAGGTTATAGAATTAGATCCGAATTTGGGTAATGCTTATTTCTACCTAGCTCGTTGCTATGAAGCTTTGGGGAGAAAAGATGAGGCCCTACAGACTTATAAGAATTATTTACCTCTAGCTGTTGACACTGTAATGTCACAAAGCGTAGAGACATTTATTAACAGATTGGAAGCCGACGCCAAAGAGGTTGTCGACCCTAACACATAAAGAACTTTATCATGCCAAGCGGAAAAAAGCGCAAGCGTCATAAGATGTCAACTCACAAGAGAAAGAAGCGTCTACGTAAGAATCGTCACAAGAAGAAGAAGTAGATAGCTGTATTCACCTTTTATTAGGTGTTTAGCTATATGCATCTTTTTCCCCTAGAATTTCTAGGCTAAAATTCGCGTACGTTGAAGTCAGAACTGATAATTAATTCAACTTCTACTGGAGTTGAAATTGCCGTCCTTGAGGAAGGTAAGCTCGTAGAGCTGCACAGTGATCCAGGAGAGACATCCTACCGAGTAGGAGATATCTACCTAGGTCGTGTTAGAAAAGTATTGCCTAATCTTAACGCGGGTTTTCTCGACGTTGGGTATGAGAGAGATGCTTTTCTTCATCATAGCGATCTAGGTGCTCAATATAAAACTTTCCAAAAGTGGTCTAAGCTTGTTATGGCTGGGAAACATCCTGTGTCTAAGATTGACAGGTTTAAGAAGGAAGCTGATATTGATAAGAAAGGGAAGATGCAGGACTATGTCAGCTCTTCTCAACTTATCATGGTTCAAGTTTCGAAAGAACCTATTAGCTCGAAAGGACCCAGATTATCGGCAGATATTACTCTTCCAGGAAGGTTTCTAGTCTTAGTTCCTTTCTCTGACAAAGTGAATATGTCGAGGGAACTCAGAAATGAGAAAGAGAAGAAAAGACTGAAGAGTCTAATTCAGAGTATTAGGCCTCCTGGATTCGGAATCATCGTGAGAACTGTAGCGGAAGGGAAAAGGTCGGCTGATTTACACAGTGACCTTTCAGATTTAATGAAGCGTTGGGAGGAGCTATTTAAAGGATTGAAGGTTGCGAAGCAGGGAAAGAGAATACTCGGGGAGCTTAATAAGACTAGCACGGTTTTGAGAGACGCTCTCAGACCTGAGTGTGAACTCATCAGAGTAAATGACGAGAAACTGGCTGATGACGTAAGGAATTACTTGAGCAGCATAGGTTCTGACAAGATGGAGATGGTAAAGTTCTCTAAGGATAAGGACTTGTTTAATACGCTATCTATTCACAGACAGATTAAAGCCACTTTCGGTAAGAAAGTAAACCTCCAAAGTGGGGCATACCTTATTATCGAACAGACAGAAGCTATGTTCGTTATCGATGTGAATAGTGGTGGTCGTAAAAAAGGTGCTACTAGCCAGGAAGAAAACGCCTTCCAAACTAACCTCGAGTGTGTCGAAGAAATCGCAAGATTGTTGAGGCTTAGAGATATAGGGGGGATTATTGCTATTGACTTTATCGATATGGCTAAGCGCGAGCATAATAAGCAACTGACAGATGCTATGAAGGCTGCTATGAAGGGCGATAAGGCTAAACACAATATTGCTCCACCAAGTAAGTTTGGGGTTATTGAATTAACTCGCCAACGAGTTAGAGATGTGGCTGTAGTCCAAACCCAGGACAAATGTCCTTCTTGTAATGGAACGGGTAATGTTCAAGCGGCTATTTTAGTGACCGACACGATAGAGTCTAGTATTAAGTACTTTTCTAAAGGAGAGGGGATTAAGCAGTTAACGCTACTTGTTCATCCTATGTTAGAGGCTTACTTAGTTAAAGGAGAGCCAGCAGGGTTTTTAAAAAACTTCATGAGTTCTTCATCAATTAGGCACACTTGGCAGACGAAATATTCTATTAAAATTGCTCTCGAAGCAAACTCTTCAGTCGAGATTCTTCAGTACACTGTTTTTGATGGTGACGGAAAAGAGTTATCTGTCTAACTACTTTAAACGCTCTGGTACTGTTAGATCCTTAGGGTAGCAAAGAAAGTATTTTGTGACTACTCTGCTCAGATTTTCAAGAGTCATGTTATCGTTCGCTTGAGCAAAATCAATAACGCTTCCGTCCTTCATTTTTATGAGTATTCCATCTTTAGTGTAGGATTGATTGCTAACCGAACCCGTAGTCACGAAATACTCTGCCTCCTCTTCGGCCATTCCTAATGAGGAAATAATCACGGCCTTCCTTTCAGCCAAGTCCGCTTCTGAGAATTCTTCTTTTCGAAGTTCTATCCTAAATAATTTTCTATCAAGTAGTCTTGAGCTCAGAGATGATAGAACTTTATCATCATGTGATCTCCACGCCTTCATAGAACTGAGAATATCAGAATCATCGAGGTCACAGAAATTCTCAAGAACTGTTGGGTCAGACGAGAAACTAGCATTATCGTAGTTGTTATTTAGAAATGCAGAGAGGGCTGGAGTAGCAAAAAGATTGTCATCATTAAGACTCTTAGCTCTTTTCAGCACTAACATTAACATGTGTTCAGCACTGAGAACGGTGCGGTGTAAATACACCTGCCAATACATCAATCTTCTTGCGACAATAAACTTCTCTATGCTATACACTCCTTTCTCTTCTATCACTAGCCTATCATCAACAACTGATAGCATTTTTATGATGCGATTACTTCCAACTTTCCCTTCAGTTACTCCAGAGTAGAAGCTGTCTCTAGCGAGATAGTCTAGCCTGTCCATATCTAACTGACTCGAGACTAGTTGGTGTAGGAATTTCTTGTGGTATTTATTCTGAAAAATTGCTATGGCCATATCCAGCATGCCGTCGAACTCTTCGTTGAGGCGCTCCATTATCAATGTGCTTATGTCTTCGTGATGTACACCTTTCACAATGCTACTCTCGAGCGCGTGGCTGAATGGACCGTGCCCTACGTCGTGTAATAATATTGCAAAACACACTGCTTCGTCTTCCTCAGCTGAGATCTCAATCCCTTTAGAACGAAGTGAGTCAATTGCCTCTTGCATTAAGAACATTGAGCCTATAGCGTGGTGAAATCGATTGTGAACAGCTCCAGGGTAAACAAAGTGACTGAGTCCCAGTTGGCTTATCCTTCTTAATCGCTGAACATACGGGTGATCCATAAGCTCTAAAGCCCTTGCGTGTCTTAGAGTTACGAACCCATAAACAGGGTCATTTATGATTTTATGGCGATTTGTTTTAGACATGAAGTCAAGATACGAAACGAGTGTGAACTACGTTTATGTTTCTTTGTAATCAATTCGAAAGATACTAAAGCGCATGACAAGGCAACCACATATACTTTGGGCTGATGATGAAATAGATATGCTCAAGCCACATATTATCTTTTTGGAAGGAAAAAACTATACAGTTACAGGTGTAAATAGTGGTGTGGAAGCTCTAGAGGAAGTAGAGAGTAATATTTTTGATGTAGTGTTTTTAGATGAGAATATGCCGGGTATTAATGGTATTGAAACTCTGCAAAGGATTAAGGAGATGAAACCTCATCTTCCCGTGATAATGATCACAAAGAGCGAGGAGGAGCATATCATGGAGGAGGCAATAGGCTCGAAAATCAGTGATTATTTAATTAAGCCTGTCAACCCTAACCAAATCCTGCTCGCAGTTAAAAAACTTCTCGATGGGAAAAGACTTCTCAGTGAGAAGGCTATGATGGACTACCAAAAAGAGTTCAGAACCATAGGCATGAAACTCATGGATAGGATGGATTTAGAGGATTGGTATCATGTGTATGGACGCCTAGTGTTTTGGAATCTCGAACTCACGAATTCAGATGACGATAGCATGCAGGACGTTCTCGATATGCAGTTCGAGGATGCTAATAGACAATTCGGTAAGTACATTGAGAAGAACTACGAATCTTGGATAGCATCTGGCGATGATACAGGACATGGTGGGATTCCACTTCTTTCTCACCGCCTTTTGCCACATTATTTACCTGAGGTTATCGCTACAGCAGATGGTCGCCCAGTGTATCTGGTAGTGATAGATAATCTCAGATTAGATCAATGGAAATCCATTGAGCCACTTCTCAAGGATAGCTTTACTATAGAAAAGGATGAGACGTATATGAGTATTCTGCCTACGGCAACGCAGTATGCTAGAAATGCTCTTTTTGCGGGGATGATGCCAGCTGACATAGAAAGAATTACTCCACAATGGTGGAAATCCGAAGAGGATGAGGGGTCGAAGAATCAATTCGAGGAGAAGCTATTAAACAACCTACTCGACCGCTTAAACATCGAAGGAAAGACTAGTTATCATAAAGTCACTAATCTCACCGCTGGCCGCAAACTGCTCGACACCTTCCACGAAACTAAAGGCGAGGTTCTCACTACGGTTGTCTATAATTTCGTGGATATGCTTAGCCACGCACGTACAGATATGGATGTTATAAAGGAGCTAGCAGATGATGAAGCGGCTTACAGAAGTTTGACTTTAACGTGGTTTGAACACAGCGCACTGAAGCACTTGATAGAAAAGATGGCTGAGGCTGGTGGTCGCGTAATTATTACGACTGACCACGGAACAGTTAAAGTAAATAACGAGGTTAAAGTAAGGGGTGACAGAAGTACTAATAGCAATCTGAGATATAAGACGGGTAAGAACTTAGGTTATGATAAAAAGGATGTGTTTGAGGCAATGGAGCCTGGTAGGTTTGGGCTTCCAAAACAAAACATAAGTTCAGGATACATTTTCGCTAAGGATAGAGATTTCTTCGTTTATCCAAATAACTACCAGCAATTCGTGAAGTATTTCAAGGATACTTTCCAACACGGTGGAGTAAGCCTAGAAGAGGTAATAGTTCCGTTTGCGATATTAGATTCAAAGACTAAGTGATGGAGACGCTCCTGCAAATTTCTGAGTTCCGAGAAGATGAGTTAGGTGATGTTGTAGCTAAAATCGCAAATCTGCTCCCTTCTCGTGGAATCGTAGCTATACATGGCGAGATGGGAGTAGGGAAGACCACTTTAGTTAGGCGATTATGTTCCCATTTAGGGATAGAAGACGAGGTGAGTAGCCCTACTTTCGGAATTGTAAACGTGTATAAAGGAAAAGGGCAGCAGATAAATCACATCGACCTGTATAGACTTAAAAGTCCGGAGGAAGTTGAAGCCGCAGGGGTTTTCGAGGTTTTACATGGTGAGGGGCTATCTTTAGTTGAGTGGCCGGAGAGAATAGCGGATGAATTAGAGGGAGATGTGTTGGTTTTGAAAATAGAACTATGTGAAAAGTTTAAGCACGAAGGTGGTAGAAGAATGATTTTACAACGACCTTAGTATTCTAATCACGCAACCATGGCTTCAGAAAGGAAAGGAATTAAAGCTCTAGCTAAAGAGGCATCGCTATTACCACAAGAAGAACTACTTCAACTTATCGAGGGTCAGTCTGATCTTACCATAGGTATCCCCAAGGAAACTAGCCTTCAAGAAACCCGAGTTGCTCTTGTTCCAGAAGCTGTAGCCTTACTAGTAGCTCATGGCCATCAAGTAATAGTTGAGTCTGGAGCAGGAGAGTCAGCATTTTTTTCTGATATAGAATACAGCGAGTCTGGAGCAAGGATTAGTCGGGATCGGAAGGAGGTATTTCAATCGGGTTTAGTTCTTAAAGTAGAGCCGCCTTCTTTAGAGGAAGTAGAGATGATGGGTATGGGAGTTACTTTGCTAAGTGCCCTTCAACTAAGTGTCCAAAACTCAAAACTCATTAGCGCTCTAATTGCTAAGAAAACGACTGCTATTGCTTGGGATTACATCAAGAATAAAAGCGGACTTTTCCCTTTAGTCCGTGCTATGAGTGAAATAGCGGGTAATACTTCAATCCTTATTGCC
>CAWVZZ010000107.1:0-6808 GCA_963934745.1 uncultured Flavobacteriales bacterium
CCTGTGATGCATGACGATCAGCATGGCACGGCAATTATTTCTGCTGCAGCGCTCTTAAATGCACTTGAGCTCACAGCGAGAGATATTAAAGATGCCAGGATAGTCGTGAGTGGAGCAGGAGCTGCTGCGATGTCATGCCTCGAGCTTTATATGAAGCTGGGGTTAAAGCTAGATAATATAGCGGTTTTTGATAGCAAGGGCCATTTAAACAAAAGCAGAAAAGGGTTAGATGGTAGAAAAAAGATGTTTGCCACAGAAAATAAATACGATTCCCTGAAAGAGGCATTAGTAGGAGCAGATGTGTTTTTAGGTCTGAGTAGAGGGGGGTTAGTTGACGGGAGTATGATTAAAGGAATGGCTGCAAATCCTATTGTATTTGCGCTAGCTAATCCAGATCCAGAAATCCCTTACGATGAAGCAATTGCAGCTAGGGAGGATATAATTATGGCGACAGGAAGGAGTGATCATCCTAACCAGGTTAACAATGTGCTAGGTTTTCCATTTATTTTCAGAGGCGCGTTAGACGTAAGAGCTACAGCAATTAATGATGAAATGAAACTTGCGGCTGTACGAGCTATTGCAGATCTTGCAAAGGCTACAGTCCCAGACGAAGTTAGTGAGGCGTATGATGAACAGTCACTAGTCTTCGGAAGACATCTCATCATACCTAAGCCTTTAGACCCTAGACTTATTTCTGCAATAGCCCCTGCAGTAGCTAAAGCAGCTATTGCATCAGGAGTTGCAAAAAAACCTATTGAGGATTGGGTGGCTTATGAGCAATCGCTCCTGGAGCGACTCGGCCAAGCCACTAATTTTTCTCGTTCGCTAAGTAATAGAGCTATTAAAAGTCCTAAGAGGGTAGTTTTTGCAGAAGCAGAACACTATAAAGTTTTGAAGGCGGCTGAACAGGCTGTCGATGAGGGAATAGCACATCCTATTCTCATAGGAAGAAAGAAAAGAATCGATGCGATTATAGAAGAGCATCAACTTCAGCTTAGCACGGCGACGATTATTGATCCTAGATCGAAGGATGAAGCGGAGAGAAGAGAGCGTTTTGGAAAAATATTGCACGAGAAACGCATGAGACATGGACTCACAGCTATTGAAGCTGAAAGGAATATGCGTCAAAGAAACTACTTCGGTGCGATGTTAGTTGAGAGTGGAGAAGCTGATGCTTTAGTATCTGGTCTCACACGTAATTATCCTAACGTGATACGTCCAGCACTTGAGGTGATAGGTAAAGCAGATGGAGTTAACAAGGTTGCTGGGATGTATATTATGCAGACGAAATCAGGGCCTATGTTCTTTGCAGATACCACTGTAAACGTTAACCCTACAGCAGAGGAAATAGTGGAGATAACACTCTTGATGGCTGAAGCCGTAAGAAGGTTGAGGATAGTACCCCGTATAGCTCTACTGAGTTATTCAAACTTCGGATCATCTAAAGGAGCGGATGCAGTAAAGATGTCTGAAGCAGTAAAAATTCTTCACAGGGATCATCCAGATTTGATCGTTGATGGAGAAATCCAAGCTAACTACGCTATTAATTCAGAAATGCTTTCTGAAACTTTCCCATTCTCGACATTACATCAGAGAAGAGTTAACACATTGATATTTCCTAACCTGTCTGCGGGTAACATCTCCTATAAATTATTGAAGGAAATGGGTGGTATTGAGGCGCAGGGCCCGGTATTGTTAGGGATGAAGAAATCCGTACACATTCTTCAGATGGGCTCATCAGCTAAAGAAATTGTAGACATGGTGAGGCTTGCAGTTGTAGACGCCCAAAACAAATCTCTATCATGATTCATCATTTACACGGCAAATTAGTAGAGAAGTACCCCACGCATGTAGTGATTGATTGCCACGGTGTCGGGTATTTGATTTCAATCAGTCTCACAACTTTTGAAGCGATACCAGAAGCTGAGGAAGCATTCCTTCATATCCACATGGTAGTTCGCGAAGATTCTCAGACGTTATTTGGATTCGCTACAGTTGAGGAGAGGAATCTTTTCCTTTTACTCATCAGCGTAAGCGGAGTCGGTGCTAATACCGCTCGACTTATCCTATCGGCAATGGACCCTGCGACCACTACAGAACTTATCGCAATCGGCGACGTTGATGCGATGAAAAAAGTAAAGGGAATAGGAGCGAAAACAGCTTCTAGGATCATTATTGACCTTCAGGACAAAGTTGGAGCTGATACAGGAGGTGGCGGAACGAAATCTGAAATATCTTCGCCGCACAATACAATCAAGAATGAAGCGTTATCTGCATTGACTTCTTTGGGTTTTGATAAAAAACGAGTTGATAAAACTCTTGATAGTATTATTCAAGATACGGATGGTGCGTTATCTCTGGAAGTATTGATTAAACAAGCGTTAAAGAAGCTTTAAAATATAGAAGGTGAAGAATAACGGAAGCATATTTGCCACTATTGGTATTTTGTTGACATTGCTTTTTTGCGACCTTCAGGCTCACGCCCAAACCCAAGACGAAAACACTTCAGACTCCACGATTATTGACCTTCCCCTCCCTCACGGTGGTGAAGATTCGTATAACCCCATAGAAAACCCGGGTGGAATCAGTCTAGATTGGCCTATAAACATAAATTACGGTGTAGTGTACGATCCCATCACCGGTCAGTACATAGTTCAACAAACCATAGGCGACACCCTAGAATTCAGGCCCTCTTCATTATTCTCCCTCGAAGAGTATTTGAATTACGATATGGAGGGGAATTTGAGTGAGTTTTGGGATGACTTGCAGGGAGAAGACGATGAAGCTAACAGAGCATTCGCCCCTAAACTCGAGATAGACAGCGAACTTTTCGAGATGCTATTCGGCACTAACGAAATCGAAATCATCCCTCAAGGTTCCGCTGAACTCACCTTTGGAATAAATAGTTCTAACACAGAAAACCCTCGTATTCCAGAACGTCAAAGGCGAGTCACAACATTTGCTTTCGATCAACGCATACAGTTAAATATTACAGGTAAAATTGGTGATAAAATTGAACTCGGCACTCAATATAATACCGAGTCGCTTTTCGATTTCGAAAACCAAATGAACATCGGTTTCCAGGGTGAAGAGGATGACATCCTGAAGAGCATAGAGGCTGGTAATATCTCATTACCCCTTCAAGGAACTCTTATCACGGGATCTCAAAGTCTATTCGGCGTTAAACTAGATACACAGTGGGGCCGCCTATACAATTCGACGATTATTTCTCAGCAGAAGGGTGAGCGTAAGGAGATTGAGGTTGAGGGAGGAGCCCAAACCCAAGAATTCGACATCCGTGCAGATGACTACGAAGCTAACAGACATTACTTTCTATCTCAGTATTTCAGAAATCAGTACGACAATGCGATGCGGTCACTACCCGTCCCTAGTTCTGGATCAGAAATAAATAGAATTGAGGTTTGGGTAGTAAACACTCAAGCGAACACCCAGGATGTTAGAAATATTATAGCTGTAACTGACCTAGGTGAGCACCCGGATTATATGTCCACTAACCTTCCAATAGCAGATCTAACTAATGGCACTACCCCCACAAATAACAGAGCCGCTACTAACGACAACAACGATATATTTTCAGACCTAGTAAACAACCCCGATGTGATGAGTTTCACGGGAGCCAATGCTGCAATTAACACTATGTATAATCAGCCGGCCATACCAGGCGAAATCTTCGAACAGGGTGTGCACTTCGAGAGGGTAGGAAATGCTAGAATGCTTAACCCCTCGGAATTCTCATTCAATTCTAAGCTCGGGTTTATCTCTCTACGTCAGTCTCTGAATAACGCCGAAGTACTCGGAGTATCATATGAGTATACCCTAGATGGTAACACCTACCAAGTAGGAACCATGGCCCAGGATGGATTTATCGCACCAGGGGCACTCGTTCTAAAGATGCTAAAGTCGAGTATCACTCAGTTAGATTTGAATAACGGCGACCCTTCACCACTTTGGGAGTGTATGATGAAGAACGTTTACAGCATGCAAGCGTTCGGCGTCAGTGAAGAAGAATTTCGCCTTGATGTTTGGTACAACGACCCATCTACAGGTGTAGACCTCAATTACATCCCCCGCTCTCCACTCGATGGAACACTCTTACTCCAGTTATTAGGATTCGATAGGATGGATGTTAACACCATGCCTAACCCCGACGGGGTGTTCGATTATGTTGACAATGCTGCTACCGAAGGAGGTACTATAAATTCACAAAATGGACGTGTTTTCTTCCCTTCCGTGGAACCTTTCGGGGATAACCTTAGGGCAGTAATTGAAGAGCGAGTGAGCGACCCCAACCTGGCCGCATCATTAATTCAGACCCTAGTTTTCGACGCCCTATACGACAGCACCAAAACAGCGGCCCAACAAATTCCTTCTCTCAACAGGTACCACATTAAAGGTCAGTTCCAATCTCAAAGTAGTTCCGAAATAGCCCTCAACGCCCTCAATGTACCCGAAGGTTCAGTCACAGTTACGGCGGGTGGAGTGAGGCTTATTGAGAATCAGGATTACACAGTTGATTACAACCTCGGAAGGGTTAGAATTATTAATGATGGTCTTTTAGAATCAGGCCAAACCATCCGCGTTTCTCTCGAATCAAATTCGTTATTCAACATCCAAACAAAGACCCTCCTTGGGACAAGGTTTGATTACGTAGCAAGTGATAATTTCACGATAGGAGCGACTTTCTTAAACATGAGAGAGAGGCCATTGACTCAGAAAGTAGATATAGGAGATGAGCCTGTAAACAACACGATTTTTGGAACAGATTTCACTTGGCAAACAGAAAGTAGATTCCTGACAGACCTAGTTGATAAGCTACCATTCTATCAGACATCGACTATATCTACAATTGACATAAGTGGTGAAGCAGCGTATTTAATTCCGGGACACAGTCGTGCAATTGGAGATGAAGGAAATGCCTACATCGATGATTTCGAGGGGTCTCAATCATCGATTGATATAAGATCAGTGTCGCGTTGGTTCTTAGCTTCAACACCTAAGCTTCAAGAAGATTTATTCCCGGAATCTACTATTGAAGATTCAACAATTTATAATTTCAATAGGGCTGCCTTATCATGGTACACCATTGACCCAGCGTTCTATTCGGGGGTAGGCTTAGACGATGGTCAGGTAAGTGACGACGTGAGACACGATCACAGGATGCGCCAAATCCTCGAGCAGGAGATATTCCCAAACAGGGATTATCAGCCAGGAACACCGAGGAATATCCCCACTTTTGATTTGAGTTTTTGGCCTAGCGAAAGAGGACCCTATAACTATGAGCTATCTGATGGTGCTCCAGGATATTCTGCTGGATTGACAGAAGATGGCGAGTTAAAGGAGCCCTCAAGCCGTTGGGGTGGGATACAGAGAGCCCTAACCACCACGGATTTCGAGTCATCTAATATTGAGTATATACAGTTTTGGGTAATGGATCCATTTAACGACGATTCGGAGAATTCAACCGGTGGCGATCTTTACATCAATTTAGGAAATGTCAGCGAGGATATTCTGAATGATAGTCAGTTAGAATTTGAGAACGGTCTGCCGGCTTTAAACAATCCGGATCAAGATTCGGACACGAGTAACGTAGCCATTTACCCTGACCCTTCGATTTTTAATGTAGTCAACGCATTTGATAATTCTTCGGGTTCATACGAAGCCCAAGACGTAGGACTAGACGGAATGAATTCTAGTACCGAGCGAGAGTTTTTCGGCAATTGGCTTTCAGACCTAGATGCATCCGTTGCGGCCGGAGATCTTACTCCTCAAGCTTATTCCTTAATTCTAGAAGATCCGTCAGCAGATGACTTCCGCTATTTCCGAAACCCGACCTCACAGGCCCTGGAAGAAAACATACTCGATAGGTACAAGCGTTACAGTCGTTATGAGGGTAATTCTAACACCTCTTCTCCCGACGGATACCCGATAACGGCCACAACGATTCCTAACACTGAGGATATAAATGAGGATATCACTCTGGGTACGATAGAGAGTTACTATCAATACAAGATTTCGCTGAGACCTTCTGATTTAGGTGAGGAAAATGTGGGTAATAATTATATCACTGATGTTTTTGAGACTCTAAGCCAAAGCGCTTCCACAAACGAGCAGAAACCGATAAAATGGTATCAATTTAAGATTCCAGTTAGGGAATATGAGAAGCGGGTGGGAAGTATATCGGACTTCAGATCGATTAGATTTATGAGGGTGTTTATGAAGGATTTTTCACAACCAGTGACGATAAGATTTGCTAGGATGGAACTTATTCGTGGAGAGTGGAGAAAGTACGATGGCAGTCTAGCGGGAGAGCAAGAAGTGGAACCAGAAGACCCATCTGCTACTTCCTTTAATATTTCAGCTGTAAACATTGAGGAAAACGGAAATAGAGAGCCAGTGCCTTACATAACACCTCCCGGCATCAGTAGAGAAATAGATGTAGCCGCGATTAACGCGCGTAGGCTTAATGAGCAGTCGTTATCATTATCAGTTTGCGATCTTGAGGACGGAGATGCGCGTGGAGCGTATAGGAATATCAACTACGATATGAGGATGTACAATAGACTCCGGATGTACTTCCACGCGGAACCTGGAGAAAACTGTACTAACCTCGATGATGGTGACATCACAGCCTTTGTAAGGTTGGGTAGTGACTTCGATGCGAACTATTATGAGTACGAAATACCTCTCACTGTTACGCCTTGCTTTACATCAGATGCGGATCTGATTTGGCCTTTGGAAAATAACATGGATATAGAGTTGCAGAAACTCCAAAACCTTAAAATTAATA
>CAWVZZ010000108.1:0-6737 GCA_963934745.1 uncultured Flavobacteriales bacterium
GCAGATGGTACTGCTACGGCGGGAGAGTATGTCGACGCCAACCTTGGGGCCCCTTCGGGGGCCCCTTTTTTTGTCTATAAATTTGTAACATGGATTATTTAGTAGCTATTGTTGGCCGACCTAACGTCGGTAAGTCTACCCTATTTAACCGGTTAACTCAATCTAGGGAGGCTATTACTGACCCCACGAGTGGAACCACTAGGGATAGAAAATATGGTAAGTCTTACTGGACTGACCGTAAGTTCACCGTGATTGATACTGGAGGGTGGATTACTAAGTCAGATGATACATTTGAAGCAGCTATTCGTGCTCAAGTCGAGATTTCGATTGACGAGGCAGACTTAATTCTGTTTATGGTTGATGTGGGGGTAGGAGTTACGGATTTGGACTTAGATATCGCAAACCTTCTACGTAGATCTGGAAAGAAGATTATGGTAGCCTGTAATAAGGTCGACACCTCTAATCACGATGTAGGTAGTTCTGACTTTTATGCAATGGGTTTAGCGGAGGAGATATTTTCCATCTCTGCTAATAATGGGTTTGGTACAGGAGAGTTGTTAGATGAGTTAGTGAGATTACTACCAGCAGAGCCAGAGGAGTCTGAGGATAAGGTTCCTAAAATTGCTGTTGTTGGAAGACCAAATGTGGGTAAATCCACTTTGATTAACACCATACTTGGTAAGGATAGAAATATAGTAACTGATATTGCAGGTACTACTAGGGATAGTGTTCATACGAAGTATAATATGTTTGGGTTTGATTTCGAAATCATCGATACTGCGGGCCTTAGAAAGCGAAAGCAGATTGAGGATAACCTAGAGTTTTATTCAACTGTGCGTACTGTTAAAGCTATAGATAAGAGTGATGTTTGCTTGCTGCTTTTGGATGCGGAGGACGGAATGGAAAGGCAGGATCTTCATATATTTTGGCAGATAGTTGAAAGCTACAGAGGAGTAGTAATCGTAGTGAATAAATGGGATAAGATTTCCAAGGATCACAACACTATGGCTGAATTCGAAGAGAAAGTTAGAGAACGCATAGCACCTTTTACTGACGTTCCTATCGTGTTCACTTCAAATTTAAAGCGTCAACGAATTTTCAAAGCTCTTGAGCTTGCACTAGAAGTTAATCAGAATAGAGGGCGTAAAATTACTACCAGTAAATTGAATGATTTTCTTTTACCGATTATGGAAAACCAGCCTCCTCCAACATACAAAGGGAAATACGTGAGGATTAAATATGTAACTCAATTACCTTCACAAACTCCGACTTTCGCTTTTTACTGTAACCTACCCCAGTACGTGAAAGATCCCTATAAAAGATTCATTGAGAATAAGATCAGGGACGAGTTCGATTTATCTGGCGTGGCTGTCAGACTGTTCTTCAGGAATAAGTAATTTTAACTATTAAAGGAAGGTTACTGATCGAGTACCTACGTCGTATACGGCACCGCTTATTTCGACTTCATTATTTTTAATCGCAGTAGCAAGTATCTCACTACTTCTGAGTACTTCGCAGGTATTCCTCACGTTGTTTACTGTGCAGGTATCTAGGTCATCTGAATCACCAGCATGAATGTGAGATAGGAGGGATTTAAGGTTTGGTCCTAAATCGTTAGATGATTTAGGACTTGCAATAGCTCCACATCTTGTGTGACCTAAAACTAGGATATGCTTTGCTCCAGCGACCTTTATCGCATACTATAAACTACCGGTAATCTCTGTGGTAGCAATGTTACCTGCTATTCTAGAAACAATCAACCCACCATGATTGTCGTCAAAAATATCTGTGATTGATAATCTAGCGTCGATACAACTTAAAATAGCCGCGTATGGATATTGGTGTAATGTTGACTCTGAAGATTTATCATCAAAAGGAGCCTCCTCAAGAGCTTCGTTAGAAATGTAACGTTCATAGCCAGCCTTAAGTAACTCTACCGAGTCAGAAGGGTTTATTTGAGACTGTAGGTCTGCTGACATTTTACTGTTAGCGTCAAGATATTTACTTAGAATAGACATTGAGGTCCAAATTTAATCAACGAGCATTTATCCTATCATACAGAGGATGGTTTTTTAATGTGATTCTATCTTGTGTACGCAATTCGTCTTGACGCTTTACGCATTAAGGTGTTTATCAGATTTTCTGTTGTGGATCCGACACCACCCACTATGTTTTTTTGATAATTACACATCATAACTCCGTTTTCACCTTCGTAAATAGTCAGGTTTATTAGAGCCTTTTCCTCTTTAAAAACCAAGAGTACATCGCCGTCTGAATTCCTTCCCCTTCGGCCGTTTCCATTCTTTCAAGTTGTTCCGTTGACATGTCTCTCATATCTCTTGGGCGAAGAGTAACTGTCGCATCGAAAGGAAGAATAGCAATGATGTCATGCGTTAATGCAATAGTTTCGAACGATGGGTCTTCGTAGAAATTAGTCTGAGCAATAGTTTGCGTGTTGAAAACACACACACTAAACATAAACAATAATGTAGTTCTCATGATAAAAAGTTTGTTTCTGATAATAAATATAATTATAAAGATTTAGATATTTTTTTTTCACTATTTTTAATTGTGACTGTGTTATTTTTACAATCTAATTAATTGTGAATTATGAGTCATTTCTTTACATCGGAGTCAGTTTCTGAGGGTCATCCAGATAAAGTAGCTGATGCGATATCAGATGCTTTGATAGATCATTTTTTGGCCTTCGATCCTAATAGTAAGGTCGCGTGCGAAACGATGGTTACTTCGGGGCAAGTTATTCTTGCAGGTGAAGTGAAATCTAACGCGTATCTCGATGTCCAAAAAATCACTCGTGATACTATTCGTAAAATAGGCTACACTAAGAGTGAATATAAGTTCGACGCTGAATCTTGTGGCGTTTTGAGTGCCATTCATGAGCAGTCGGCAGACATCAATCAAGGGGTGGATAGAGAAAATCCAGAGGATCAAGGTGCCGGTGATCAAGGAATGATGTTCGGATACGCATGTAGGGAAACGGATAATTACATGCCGCTTCCTTTAGACCTGTCTCATAGACTATTATCAGAACTTGCTGTCATTAGAAAAGCCGGAGTTGAGATGACGTACCTCAGACCAGATGCAAAAAGTCAAGTAACTATCCAGTATTCGGATGATGGTGTTCCTGAGAGGATAGAAGCCATAGTTGTTTCTACCCAGCACGATGATGGGTTTGAGGCCACAGATGAGCTTATTCTTGCGAAGATTAAGCAGGATGTTGCAGATATTTTAATTCCTAGGGTTGTGGACCAAATGAGTTCAAGAGTACAAGCCTTATTTAAAGGCGACCATAAACTTCACGTTAACCCTACGGGTAAATTCGTGATAGGAGGTCCGCATGGCGATTCTGGTTTAACAGGGCGTAAGATTATTGTGGATACATATGGAGGTAAAGGAGCTCACGGAGGTGGAGCTTTTAGTGGTAAAGACCCTTCTAAGGTTGATAGGTCTGCCGCTTATGCTACGAGGCATATTGCAAAGAATCTAGTAGCCTCTGGAGTGTGTGATGAAGTATTAGTGCAGGTCGCATATGCTATCGGTCTTGCTGATCCAATGGGGTTGTATGTCGATACTTACGGTACTTCTAAAGTGGACATGAATGATGGAGAGTTAGCTAAAAGGCTTGGACCTATATTCTCTATGAGACCTTATGCTATAGAACAAAGATTTAATTTAAGAACTCCCATTTACTCCGAAACATCAGCTTACGGACACATGGGTCGTAAAACGGAGACTGTCACTAAAACCTTCCAAGCATTCGGAGGTGGTGAGACCATAGAACTTACTGTTGAGTTATTTCCTTGGGAAAAGCTCGATAAAGTTGATGAGTTAAAGCAGGTATTCGGACTTTAGAACTGGAATGGGTATCCACCCTTTTTCATTTCTCGATATTCGAGAATATTGAAACTAAAAAGTTGGCTACCCTTCTGTTGGCCATAACTCTTACCATCTGCCTTTTTGTCTAGATCTTTAAGAAGATCTGTTTTGAATAGTTTTTTACGAAAGTTCCGTTTGTCAATTTTCTTTCTTATTGCTATTTCGTATAGTCTAATCAATTGGCCAATTGTAAACTCTGGTGGGAGCATTTTAAATCCCACGGGTCGTCTTTTCACACGTCTATCTAGCCTATGTCTTGCAAATTCTATCATTTCATTGTGGTCAAATGCGAGTTGTGGCACCTTGTTAATCGGGCACCAATGCATACCGTGTTGCTCCCATTCTTCGGCTAAAAAATCGGATGTCTTCACGAGGATGAAGTGTGGAACATTAACGACACGCCCTCTAGCTGAGCGGCAAACATTGTCGAAAGCTCTTAATTGCTCAATTAATGCTGGAGTATATCCGAAAAGGATTTTAAACATTTCGAACGAGACAGTTTTGAAATCTTCTTGAGCGTTTAAATTTCTACTCGGCAGAAAGAGCTGCCCCTTAAAGTCGGGATTGTTGCTTTTTGCAATGAGGACATTTATATTCTTCCCATCAAACCCGAATAAAACGAGGCTCAGTGATAGGGCGACATTGAATTCAGTTTCTGACTGAGGGAAAAGTAACATCTTACTCATATTACAAGTTAAGGACTAGATTTGACTTGTTGAAAAGAGTGAAGACAAAATGTGCAAAAAGCAACTCTCGTCCATAAGCCTTAGAATCGTAACTTGCTTCCCCATTGAAAAGCTAAAAACCTAGAATAATGTCAAAGACAACTGATCGCTTATCTGTAAAAACTAACTATCCATCCCAGACAAGTTCTTCATCTTTGGGTTCAGCCGTTACTCATGGAAAAGTAACACCACAAGCTGTAGATCTTGAAGAAGCTGTACTAGGAGCTATGATGTTAGAGCAGACAGCAGTCAATGCGGTAATTGATGTATTATCTCCTGACAGCTTTTACAAACAATCCCATAAAAGGATTTTCGAAGCGATTACATTTCTCTTTAATGACTCTGAGCCCATTGATCTATTAACTGTAACAGAGGCTTTAAGAAAAACTGGGGATTTAGAATTAGTTGGAGGTGCTTATGCAGTTGCAAATCTTACAACTAGAATTGCAAGTACAGCGAATGTGGAGTTTCACGCTCGGATAATTTCTCAGAAATATATTCAAAGGGAATTGATACGAGTCTCTAGCACCATAATTGAGAAGGCATTTGATGAGAAAACTGATGTATTCGATCTGCTAGACGAGGCCGAGACTAGTTTATTTGAAGTTGCTGAAGGAAATATCAGAAAGAGTTTCGAGTCGATGCAGACTGTAATGCGTAGGGCCCTCGACTATATCGATAAGGCACAAGCAAATGAATCCGGTGTTAGTGGGATTCCATCAGGGTTCCCCGACTTGGATAAAGTCACTGGCGGATGGCAAAGGTCAGATATGATCGTTTTAGCGGCTAGACCTGGTATGGGTAAGACGGCTTTCGTTCTCACGATGGCTAGGAATATTGCTGTTCAGGAGGATATAGGGTGTGCAGTTTTCAGTCTTGAGATGTCTTCTGTGCAGCTTGTTCAGCGTCTGATTTCTGCAGAAACTGAGATTGATTCAGATAAGTTTAGAAAGGGAAGCCTTGAAGATTATGAGTATCTACAATTGCACGATAGAATAGGAAAACTATCTGACGCCCCTCTATTTATTGATGACACACCGGGTTTGAATGTGTTTGAGCTAAGAGCTAAATGTAGGAGGCTAAAGCAACAGCATGGTATTCAAATTGTAGTTATTGACTATCTACAATTAATGTCTGCTAACTCTGGAGGCTCTGGCGGAGGTAATAGAGAGCAAGAGATTTCATCTATCTCTAGATCTATCAAATCGATAGCAAAAGAATTAGATATCCCAGTCATAGCAATTTCTCAATTAAGTCGTATGGTCGAAACTAGAGGTGGAGATAAGCGACCTATGCTATCAGACTTGAGAGAGTCTGGAGCGATTGAGCAAGATGCGGATATGGTTTCGTTCATCTATCGGCCTGAATATTATAAGTTTACTGTAACAGACGAAGGTGAAGACACAAAGGGCTTAGCTGAGTTTATTATATCTAAACACAGACATGGAGCTTTAGGAACAGTTAAACTTAAGTTTATTCCTAGGCTTGCGAAGTTTGCCAATTACAACACTTTTGCTGAAACAGGTTTTGGTTCTGATTCTATATCCCCTAACACATCATTCTCTGAAGACGGCAATATGATTCGTGGCTCTAAGATGAATGAAGATCTTGAAAAAGAGAACGGTAAACCTCCATTTTAATAAAGGCATGAATAATTCAATTAGGGGGCTTTGCTTTCTTTCCATTATGTGGTTTTTTGCTGGATCAATGTTTGCGTCGCGTATACTCATCCCAATGGATGATACTCAGGCAAATCATCTAAAAGCCTACGGTATCACTTTTTGGGTTTTAGAGAACGGAATAGAAACTGAGTGGCTACTGAATTATCGTGGAGGGAGTTTTATGTTCCCTAACATCCCTGAGATAGAAAATGAGTGCATCATTCGAGGAGTTTCACATCAAATTATTGCTGATGTACAAGCAAGTGCCATCCTTAATGAGATAGCTAACCCCGAGGTTAATATGGAGTCCGTAAAACTTGAAGTAGCACCCCGGGTGGCTGTTTATAGTCCCTCCGGTAAACTGCCATGGGACGATGCAGTAACTCTGGTGTTAACATATGCTGAGATTCCGTATGATGTTGTGTATGATGAAGAGATCCTTACAGGCAAACTA
>CAWVZZ010000109.1:0-6703 GCA_963934745.1 uncultured Flavobacteriales bacterium
TCAACGACGGTTCAACTTTGAATAATCTTCAGCTCGTCATACAGAAGGAGGAGTTCGATGATGCTGTGCTAAAGCAATTGAACACTGGTGCAGCTGTTACAGCTTCTGGAGTTCTGATTGAGAGTCAAGGTGGAGGCCAAAAGGTCGAACTCCAGGTTTCTTCTCTCGAGATACTTGGCGGAGCGGATCCAGATGAGTTTCCCATCCAAATGAAGAGGCATTCATTAGAATTCCTACGTGAAAAAGCTCACTTGCGTTTCAGAACGAGCACATTCAGCGCGATCTTTAGAGTTCGCCACTTACTACAGTTTGCAGTCCATAAATTCTTCCACGAGGCTGGATTCTTCCAGCTTCACACACCGATAATTACAGGGTCTGATGCTGAGGGCGCAGGCGAAATGTTCAAGGTTACAACCCTGGATTTTGATAATATTCCCGTTAATGAGTCTGGTGCTACAGATTTCAGTAAGGATTTTTTTGGCAAGCCATCGAACTTAACGGTTAGTGGCCAGCTGGAGGCTGAGCTTGGGGCTATGGCTTTAGGACAGGTGTACACTTTCGGGCCAACTTTTAGAGCTGAGAATTCGAATACGTCACGTCACTTAGCTGAGTTTTGGATGATAGAGCCGGAGATGGCCTTCGCTGATTTGAAGGACAATATGAAACTAGCAGAGGATTGCTTAAAATCTGTTCTGGGATATGTGCTTGAACATGGTGGAGACGATTTGGCCTTCCTCGAGAATAGACAGATACAAGAAGAAAAGCAATTACCAGAGAAAGATAGAAGCGATATGGCTTTGAGAGATAGGCTGCGTCAGGTCGTCGATTCCGATTTCGTTCACATGACCTATACGGAGGTGATTGAAACACTTCTTCGATCCAAGCCATACAAGAAAAAGAAATTTAAATTCCCTATAGAGTGGGGGATAGACCTTCAGAGTGAGCATGAGAGATGGCTTGTGGAGAAGCATGTGGGTAGACCAGTTATCGTCACTGATTACCCTGCTGAGATTAAATCGTTTTACATGCGGGCAAATGACGACGGAAAGACTGTTGCTGCAATGGATGTTCTAGTTCCTGGTATAGGTGAGTTGATAGGTGGTTCCCAGAGAGAGGATAGGCTAGATGTACTCAAGAGTAAGTGTGCAGATTTTAATATCCCAGAAGATCATGTATGGTGGTATTTAGAGACTAGAAAATTCGGGTCTGCTAAGCACTGTGGGTTTGGCATGGGCTTTGAAAGGCTAGTCATGTATGCGACTGGGATGTCTAACATCCGAGACGTAATTCCATTTCCTAGAACACCTCTTTCAGCAGAGTTCTAACTTTTAATAATCATGCTTAGACAGTCTCTTCAGCAAAAACAACTTCAAAGGTTATCCCCGCAGCAGATTCAGTTGATGAAACTTTTGCAGGTGCCTACTGTTGAGCTAGAGTCTAGAATAAAACAGGAATTAGAGGCTAACCCGGCCTTAGAGGAAGGAGCAGAGGAAGAGGAAAAGGACGAGCTGTTGGATGATCAAGAATCAGATGACGACAGAGATGAGGCACTTGAGGAGTTCGATTTCGATGAGTATCTAGATGATGAAACCCCTGATTACAAGACTACTGTTAGGAACCACGGTGCTGATATCGAAGACAAGGATATCCCTATAGGTGCTGGTAAATCTTTCAGGGAGCTATTGATTAGCCAGTTCAGTTTTCAGAAATTAGATTCGCACAGCCGGATGTTAGGTGAGCATCTAATAGGCCAAATCGATGATGACGGTTATCTAAGAAGAGATCTGGAGAGTATAGTAAATGACCTTGCTTTTACACAGAATGTAATGGTCGAGCGATCTGATCTCGAAAGTACTCTTAAGATTATCCAGTTACTAGACCCCCCGGGTGTAGGTGCTGTGAGTCTTCAACAATGTCTAATTATCCAATTAGAAAGAAAATTAACTTCCACCTCCGATGAATCTAGGGTGGTGTTGATGGGTTTGGCATTAAAAATTCTTAAGAATCAATTTATAGCTTTCACTAAGAAACATTATTCTCAAATCACTCACAAACTAGAGATTGACGAAGAACAGCTCAAGCGTGTTTTGGAAGAAATCACTCGTTTAAACCCTAAGCCAGGCAACTCTGGAGGCGAGTCTAGTAGGACAGTGCAGCATATCGTGGCAGATTTCATAATGAAAATCAGGGAAGATGAAGTTGTCGTTTCTCTCAATCAACGCAACGCACCTGAACTCAGAATAAGTCCAGCTTACAAGGAGATGATGGACACATATTCAAGCGGAGCTAAAACGAGTAAAGCCACAAAGGAGGCCTTAAGCTTTGTAAAACAAAAAGTCGACGCAGCTAAGTGGTTCGTCGATGCTATACGCCAACGTCAGCTCACTCTCATTAAAACCATTAATGCTATTGTAACTCATCAAGAAGCCTATTTCCTAAGTGGAGATGAGACGGAGATCAAGCCAATGATCTTAAAGGATATTGCAGAGCGCATAGACATGGATATAAGTACAGTTTCACGTGTTGCTAATAGTAAATATGTCCAAACCCCTTATGGTACATTTCTACTAAAAACATTCTTCTCGGAAAGCCTATCCACGGATAGTGGTGAGGAGGCTAGTTCGAGAGAAGTTAAGCGGATTCTTCAGGATGCGATAAGCGACGAGGATAAAAGAAAGCCACTTACCGATGAGAAGCTGGGGACTATTTTAAACGATAAGGGCTATCATATAGCAAGGAGGACTGTTGCAAAATACCGCGAGCAATTAGGGATTCCTGTTGCTAGACTTAGAAAAGAACTTTAAGATGACAATTCTTGTCACAGGTGGAGCGGGGTATATAGGGTCACACACAGCTGTGGCTCTTGCTGAATCTGGTCACAAAGTAGTTTTATTGGATAACTTCAGCAATTCGAATATGAATGCGGTTGAAAATATCAGGTCGTTAATTAACTATGAGGTAGTTTTTTACAAAGTGGATATCAGAGATAGAGATGCGTTAGCTCTTGTTTTTCAAGCCCAAATAGATCTCGCAAGCCCTATTTCCTCAGTCATTCATTTCGCTGCACTGAAATCAGTTGGCGAGAGCGTCGCGAAACCAGAATTGTATCACGATAATAACACTGGCGGCACGAAAACTCTGCTCGAAGTGATGTCTGAATTCTCTGTCCGTAAAATTGTATTTTCGTCGAGCTGTACGGTTTATGGTGAGCCTGATGTGGTACCTGTTGATGAAAGTTCTCCATTTAAAAAGGCGGAATCGCCTTATGGTCAAACGAAGCAAGATTGCGAAGGCCTAATCACAGAGCAATGCTCTGTTTTCAACGACTTTTCCTCAGCTTTACTTAGGTATTTCAATCCAATAGGTGCTCACCCTTCAGCAATTATCGGAGAATCTCCAAGTGGCGTTCCAGACAATTTAATTCCATTTATCTGTCAATCAGTAGCAGGTCTAAGAGACCCTCTTACTGTGTTCGGGACGGATTATCCTACTCCAGACGGGTCTTGTGTGAGGGATTATCTGCATGTAATGGATCTCGCTGATGCACATGTTCTCGCCCTAGAAAATTTAACGTCTGGAAGATGCAGGTCATTTAATCTAGGCACTGGCACCGGTACATCAGTATTAGAAGTTATTTCCTCTTTCAAGGAGGCAACAGGAATAGATGTCCCTCATTCTTTAGGAGGTAGAAGGGAGGGAGATATAACTGCGATTTGGGCAGACTCTTCTAGAGCAGAAACGGAATTAGGATGGAAGGCGCACCGCTCTATTGTTGAAGCTCTAGCAGATGCCTGGCGATGGCAGAAAACGCTAGCTTAGAATTATCACCCTAGCCTTTTCAAGGAATTCATCCGGTCTGTCATTAGAACAAACCACAACGGTTGCTTTTCCCACAAGCTTCTTCAACTCACCTAAGTACCACGATATACCCTCAGCATCTAAGTTGCTACAAGGTTCATCAAGGACCACTAGTCCCGCTTCGGTCCCTAACGCTAGTACCAGTCTAAGTCGTTGCTTTTGGCCTGAGCTTAATGATGAAACTTGTGAGTCTAGGTGAGATTCTAAACCAGAACTTATAGCCAGTTTTAGTAGCTCAGTTCCTTCCCATATTTTTCTAAACTGACTGTGAAATTCTACTACCTCCCGTACAGTCATCTCTTCAGGCACGTCCATAAATGGAGCAGCCCAAGCTATTTTTTGAGGGATATCATCAATATCAATCCCAACACCATTCATCTTCCAAATAACTCCACCGTTTGACGAGTCACTATTTCCAACAAGCAATTTTCCTAGAGTACTTTTTCCAGAACCGTTCGCTCCTTTTATAACGATGTGTTCACCTGCCATAATTCCACCCGCTAACTCCTTAAACACCCATCGAAGTCCAAACTTTTTCCCCAGCCCTTCCCATTCTACACTTATCGCCGCGCTGCTCATTAGAATGGCCCTCTGATAATACCCTTGTCTGATTCTCTGATAAAATCTAGCACGAAATCTTTTTCCTCACATGCAGGGAATTCTACATCTGCGACCTTAAGTGCTTGGCTCATGTTAGCATTCTGAATGTATAGCGTTCTGTATATATCCTCTATCCTTTGTATGCGGTCCTGAAGGAATCCCCTTCTGCGTAATCCTATTGAATTAACACCTATGTAGGATAGTGGTTCACGAGCAACTTTAATGTACGGAGGTATGTTCTTCCTCACCATAGAACCTCCTGCAATAAAAGCGTGAGCACCTACTCTCACAAATTGCTGAATCCCCACCATTCCTTCAATAATCACCCAGTCCTCAATAGTCACATGACCAGCTACACTAACTGCATTAGCAATAATGACATTATTTCCAACATGCACATCATGAGCTAGATGGACGTATGCCATAATAAGGCAGTCATCACCCACTACAGTCTTCTGTCTATCAACGGTAGCACGGTGAATGGTTACGCACTCTCTTATAACTGTCCTGTTTCCAACCACGACTTTAGTAGGCTCATTTGCAAACTTCAGATCCTGTGGTTCAGCACCGATAACAGCGCCAGGAAAGACCTTGCAGTCCGCTCCTATTGTAGCACTCGAAAGGATACTGCTATTCGGACCTATCCACGCCCTGTCACCTATTATGACGTCTGGACCTATAAATGCAAAAGCTTCGACGATAACACCGTTTCCGAGAACAGCATCCTCGTGAACGAAGGCTTGTGGGCTTATTTGTGCTGACATTACTTCGTTTCTTCTGGCATTCTGTCTTTCACAATCTGAGCTAAAAGGATGGCTTGAGAAACTAATTTTTCTCTGACGTATCCCTTTCCTTGCATATGCACAAGGCCTCTTCTAATAGGTGAAATGAGTTCTAAGTGGAATACTATGCTGTCTCCCGGCAACACTTTCTGCTTGAACCTTACATCGTCTATTTTCATGAAATATGTAGACCAAAACTCAGGTTCGTCTACAGACGAAAGAGCGAATACCCCACCGACTTGAGCCATGGCCTCTACTTGTAATACACCAGGCATAACAGGGTTGTCAGGGAAGTGGCCCTGAAAAAACGGCTCATTTATACTTACGTTCTTTAACCCCATGATACTATTTTCATCCATCTCTAAAATGCTGTCCACTAAAAGGAAAGGGTATCTATGTGGAAGCAGCTTGGATATAGCATTTATATCCATGATGGGTTCTCTATCAGTTCTTAGATCTGGTAGATCCTCAGTTTTTTTAATTGTTTCTGACATGAGTTTTGCAAATTCTGTGTTTGAATAATGTCCTGGTCGGGCGGCTAATATATGCCCTTGAAGGTATCTCCCTGTGAGGGCTATATCTCCTAAAATATCAAGTAGTTTATGTCGTGCTGGTTCGTTTTGAAACTTAAGTCCGGAGTTACTTACTACACCGGTAGTGTCGTGTTTAACCCCCAACTCTGTGCGCCCTATTTTTCTACCTATTTCTGTGATTTCTTCTTTTGAATACGGTCTTTCTGCTAATACAACGGCGTTACTTACATCTCCTCCTTTGATTAACCCATGCTCAGCAAGCATAGCTAATTCTTTCATAAAAACGAATGTTCTACAGGGAGCTATGTCCTTAGTGAAATCTGATAAATCTTCGAGTCTAGCGTGCTGAGTTCCTAATATGGGGCTATTGTAGTCAACCATAACGGTGATCTTAAATTCATCGTCCTTAGATGGTACGAGAAGCATCTCTATTTCTTTGTCAGAATCTTCAAAGCTTATATTCTTCCTGAATTTATAGAACTTCCTTTTTGCTTGCTGCTCATCTGTACCCACCTTTGCTATTCCTCCCATAAATATCTCCGCTGATCCGTCCATAATGGGGATTTCAGGCCCGTCTAGCGAAATCAAAGCATTGTCCACTCCCGATGCGTAAAGTGATGCTAGAATATGTTCTGTGGTGTGAACTTTGGCTCCGTTTTGTTCTAATGTAGTGGACCGATTAGTTTCCGCAACCTTCGATGTGTGGGCTTCTATAATAGGATTTCCTTCGATATCACGCCTGGTGAACTTGAGGCCGTGATTATCCTCCGCAGGAAGAACCCTCATGGTACATGATTTACCTGTATGTAACCCAACACCAGAAAACTCTATCTCTGATTTTAAAGTGTGTTGAATTTTTGAATTTATCATATTAACTTTCTCTATTAGCTTGGTATTGACGAACTAGACCGCGCAAAGCTACTTGAAATT